>JBJMTY010000057.1:0-11291 GCA_045811445.1 Allosphingosinicella sp.
CCGGAACCGGCTGCGCAGCAGCCGTCAGGCGAAGCCTGGTGGAGGGGCTATCTGACTCAGAATTGCCCCTCCACCGCGCTTCGCGCGGTCCCCCTCCCCATCGGCTTCGCCGACAGGGAGGACTGAAGTGACGTCAACCTCAGTCTCTCGCCGTGCGGAAACGCTCAACCGAATAGGGGGCTGGATCGAGCGCAGTGGCGCCTCCCAGAAGCAGGGCAGCAGCCAGCTCAGACGCGGCGGGAGCGGTCTGGATGCCGAAGCCGCCCTGCCCCGCGCACCAGAAGAAGCCCGGCGTGTCGGGCGCGAAGCCGTAGACCGGCCGCCGGTCCGGCGCGAAGCTCCTGAGGCCGGCCCAGGCGCGCTCCACCCGCAGCACCCGCCAGTCCACGACCCGCTGCAGCCGGTCGACGGCGAGGGCGACGTCGAGCTCCTCGGGTTGGCAGTCAGAGGCTTGGCAAGGCGTCTCGTCCTGCGGGCTCAGCCAGATCCGCCCTCCCGCCTCCGGCTTGAAATAGAAGGTGCCGCGCGCGTCGATCACCAGCGGCAGGCCGGCCGGCGCGGGCGGATCGACGCGAAGCTGGACGACGGTGCGCCGGCAGGGCCGGATGCCGAGCGGCCGGGCGCCGGCCATGCGCGCGACGGGATCGCCCCAGGCCCCGGCGGCGTCGACGAGCGTCTCGACCTCGACCGGCCCGGCGGCGGTGTCCAGCCGCCAGCGCCCGCCCTCGCGGGCAGCCGAGCGCAAAGCCGCGTCGGTCAGGAGAATGGCGCCCGCTTGGCGGGCGGCGGCGAGGTAGAAAGCGTGCAAAGCGGCGACGTCGATGTCGGCGCAGCTCGGCTCGTATAGACCCGCATCCCAGCCGGGGCGGAGGCCCGGGACCATCGCCGCCACCTCGCCCCGGCCGAGCGGCTCGAGTCGCACCCGGCCGCCCTGCTCGGCGCCGAGCGCCGCCAGCGCGCCTTCGCCCGCCGCGTCGGCCAGATGGAGGCCGCCGCGCGGCTTGAGGAAGCCCTGCTCCTCGAGGAACGGGCGCGACGCGCTGGTGAGCGGCTGGACGAACGGTCCGCCATAGCTTTCGGACCAGAAGGCGGCGGAGCGGCCGGTCGCATGATAGCCCGGCTGCGCCTCGGCCTCGATCAGCACGACCCGCGCGGCGTCGCCGATCGCGGCGGCGAGGCCGGCGCCCGCCATGCCGGCGCCGACGATGGCGATGTCGGCCTTGAGGCTCATGCCGGTGCGCGGGCGTGGAGGAAGGCGTCGATCCGTGCCAGCGCCGCCAGCCGGACCGGGTCCGCCTCGCGCAGCAGCTCGTGCCCGGCGGCGGGGAACATGAGCAGCTCGGCGTGGGGCAGCTGCCGGGCGGCGCGGCGGATGGCGGCGGGGTCTACGAGCCGGTCGCGGTCGGTGCCGACCAGCAGGACCGGCGTCTCGACCGCCGCCAGCCGCTCGGGAGTCAATTGCGCGGTGCTTTCATAGGCCGCTTTGAGCCAGCCCCAGCTCGGCGCGCCGAGATGGTAGCCGGGCTCTTGCTCCCACCAGAAAAGCTCGTCCTCATAGCGTTCGGGGCAGCCGGTGAGGATGGTCTGGCGCAGCGAGCCGCGCGGCGGCGGCGGCGTCTTGGGCTGGTGCCAGGCCGGGCGGCGGCCGAGGCCGATCGCGGCCATGAAGCTCGCCGTGGCCATCGCCGCGAGCGGCGGCATCGGCGCGCTGTTGATCGCCAGCATCGGCGCGGTCAGCACCGCCGCGTCGAGGCCGAGGTCGCCCTCGGCCAGCGCGCGCAGCAGCAAATGGCCGCCCATCGAATGGCCGACGGCGACGCGCGGCCCCTTCGCTTCGGTCCGCCATGCCGCGACCAGGCCGGCGAGATCGTCGACGAGGGGATCGAAGCTGTCGAGATGCCCGTCCTCGATCGTGCCGCGCGAGCCGCCCTGCCCGCGCCAGTCGAAGGCGGTCACGTTCCAGCCGCGCTCGAACCAATGGTGCTGGATTTCCAGATATTTCTCGATGAAGTCGCCCCGTCCCCCGGCGTAGAGCAATTGCCCGCGCGCCTTGCCTGGCGGCTGGCGCCAGTCGAGCCGGCGCAGCGTCCAGCCGTCCGCCGCCGTCCACGCGCCGAGCGTCGCCTCGCTCGGAATCGCCCGCCGGTCGAAGGATAAGGTCGCCATGCGCGGCGGTTACGGTTTCGAAAGCAAGTCCGTCTAGTGGCTTGAGGAATGAACGGGGGATTTTCCTGGCTTCTGATCGCGTTGCTCGCCGCCGGCCTGGCCGTGGCGGTGGTGACCGACTGGCGCAGCCGCGAGATCCCGAACTGGCTGAACGCCGCCATCGCGCTCGGCGCCCTCCCTTTCTGGTACGCGACCGGAGAGGCTTGGTGGCCGGGCATCGCGCTGCACCTCGCGGTCGCGGCGGCGGTGTTCGCCGCTTTCACCCTCGCTTTCGTGATCGGCCAGATGGGCGGCGGCGACGTCAAGTTGCTCGGTGCGCTGGCGCTCTGGCTGCCCTGGCCGGCGGTGGTGCAGCTGCTCGTCATCATGTCGATCGCCGGCGGCGTGCTGACGCTCGCCATGGTCGTTCCGCACCGGCTCGCGAAGCGGACGGCCGCGCTCGAAATTCCTTACGGCATTGCCATCGCGTTCGCCGGATTTTGGCTGATTGGCGAACGGTTTCTTAACCAATTTGTCTGATGTGTGAGGCTGCTGAATTGAGCGGCCTGGGAGGCGACAAGCGTCATGGATGTTAGAAAGCTCATGCTGCTGATCGGGGCGCTCGTCGTCGCCGCGGTAACCGCGGTGATGGCCAAGAACCTGTTCAGCGGAGCCAGCGCGCCGACCGCGGCCGCGGCCCCCGTCCCGGCCGGCCCGGAAGTGCTGGTCGCCGCCAAGCCGCTTTCGGTCGGCACCATCATCGATGCGGAATCCTTCCGCTTCCAGCGCTGGCCCGAAAGCCTCACCCAGCCGGCTTATTATATCAAGGGCCAGGCGGGCGCGAACCCGCAGGGCCTGATCGGCTCGGTGGTCCGCAACGAGATCACGACCGGCCAGCCGCTCACCCAGGGCTCGGTGATCAAGCCGGGCGAGCGCGGCTTCCTCGCCGCGGCGCTCGGGCCGGGCATGCGCGCCGTCACCGTGCCGGTCTCCGCGACCAGCGGCGTCGCCGGCTTCGTCTTCCCGGGCGACCGCGTCGACGTCGTTTTGACCCAGGAAGTCGGCGGCGGCGGCGAAGGCCCGCCCCTGCGCGCCTCCGAGACCATCGTGCGCAACATGCGCGTGCTCGCCACCGACCAGCGGATGGACGCCAAGGGCGAGGACGGCAAGCCGGTCGTCGAGCGCATCTCGACCGTCACCCTCGAGGCGACGCCGAAGATCGCCGAGAAGATCGCCGTCGCCCAGACCATCGGCGCCCTGTCGCTGTCGCTGCGCTCGATCTCGGACAACAATGTCGAGCTCGAGCGGGCGATCGCCACCGGCGTCGTCAAGGTGCCCGCCGGAACCGATCCCAAGGCCGAGCGCCAGATGCTGCTCGAGGTCGCCAACCGTCCGATCGACACCGGCACCACCTACACGGTCGGCGCGGACGTCTCGCGCTTCCAGCGCAGCACCATTCCCTCGAAGGCCAATCCTTCGAAGTCGGACCCGGCGATGGCCATGGCCAACGCCATCTCCTCCCTGGCGGGAGCGGCGGGCGGCAAGCCCGGCGCGTCGGCGGGCGGCGAGACGGTCATCCACGGGCCGGTCGTCCGCGTCGCCCGCGGCAACAACGTCACCCTCGTTCCGGTCGGAGCCAAGTAAGATGCACAAGACCAGCCTTTTGAGCCGCGCCACGGTCGGCACCGCCGCGGCGGCCATGATCACCGCCAGCCTCGCCGCCGTCGCTCCGGTCCCGGCGTTCGGCGCTCCCGGCCCGGCCGCGGTCCGCCCCGGCAACGACGTGACCCTCTCGGTCGGCACCGGCCGCATGGTCCACCTCGACGCGCCGATGAGCGACCTGTTCGTCGCCAACGACGCCGTCGCCGACGTCCAGGTCCGCTCCGCGAACCAGGTCTACATCTTCGGCAAGGCGCCGGGCGAGACCACGGTGTTCGCCACCGACAAGGCCGGCCGCACCATCTATTCGGCCAACGTCCGGGTCGGCACCAACATCGCCTCGGTCGACGAGATGCTCCACATCGCGATGCCCGAAGCCCAGGTGCGGGTGACGCCGATGAACGGCATCGTCCTGCTCACCGGCACGGTCGCCTCGCCGACCGACGTCGAGGAAGTCACGCGCCTCGTCCAGAATTACGTGGGCACCGGCACGCAGGTGCTGAGCCGCCTCAAGACCGCGACGCCGCTGCAGGTCATGCTGCAGGTCAAGGTCGCCGAGGTGAGCCGCACCCTGGTCCGACAGATCGGCGTCAACCTGCTCGCCCGCGATACGTCAAGCGGCTTCCTGTTCGGCGCCGGCCAGGGCAATCCGGGCAGCATCTCGACCGTGACCAGCGATTCCGATCCGAGCGGCGTGCCGAAAGGCGGCACCTTGTTCAACTTCACGCGGCCGGCGCTCGGCACCACCCTGGGCGCCGCCGGGCACCTGCTCGGCATGGACCTGCTCTCGACGCTGAACCTCGCCGAGAATGACGGCCGCGTCCACACTCTGGCCGAGCCGAACCTCACCGCGCTGTCGGGCGAGACGGCGAGCTTCCTCGCCGGCGGCGAGTTCCCGATCCCGATCGCCAACGGCATCAGCGGGACGGCGATCGAATATAAGCAATACGGCGTCAGCCTCGCCTTCACCCCGACCGTGCTCGAAGGCGGCCGCATCTCGATGCGGGTCCGGCCGGAAGTGTCGGAGCTTTCGGACGAAGGCGCGATCAAGATCAACGGCTTCCAGATCCCGTCGCTGACCACGCGCCGCACCGAGACGACGGTCGAGCTCGGCTCGGGCCAGAGCTTCATGATCGCCGGCCTGCTGCGCAACCACAGCGGCGCCTCGGTCGACAAGGCCCCCGTCCTGGGCAGCCTTCCGATCATCGGCGCCCTGTTCAAGTCGAGCAACTTCAAGCGCAACGAGACGGAGCTGGTGATCATCGTCACGCCCTATCTCGTCCGTCCCGTCAACGCCTCGCAGATCGCCTTGCCGACCGACGGCTTCCGCGGCGCCTCGACGATGGAGCGGGTGTTCCTCGACAAGAACGAGACCAATGTCGGCACGCCGCGGCCGATCCCGCACATGGCGCCTCCCCAGGCGGCGCCTGGGGTCGGCGCGATGACCGCCGTGCCGCAGCCGGGCGAGCCCGCGCCGCAACGCGACGCCCGGCAGCAGCCGCAGCCGGCGGTGCGCCCGCAGCAACAGGCCTCGGCCGCCCCGGGCTTCTCTCTCTGACGCCGCGATCGACGCAAAGGACGACCTGACATGGCACGCTTCAAGTCCCTTCCCTTCCTTCTCGCGGCGACGGCCGGCCTCGTCGCGGCGGCCCCGTCCGAGGCCCGTCGCGACACCCACGGGCCCGAGCGCGGGCTCGATTCGGTCAACCAGCCGGTCGTCCAGCGCACCGACTTCGCGATCGACCTCGCCAGCCCGAACGGCGACCTGTCGACCCTGGAGCGCGGACGCCTGCGCGGCTGGTTCGCGACCTTGGGCCTCGGCTATGGCGACCGCATCTTCGTCGAAGACCCCTATGGCCGCAGCGGCGCCGCCACCGACGTCGCCCAGGTGACCTCGGAGTTCGGCCTGCTGCTCAGCGAAGGCGCGCCGGTGACGCCCGGGCCGATCCCGGCCGGCACCGTCCGCGTCATCGTCAGCCGCAGCACCGCGACGGTGCCCGGCTGCCCGGCCCTCGACAGAGGCATTTCCGCGAGCCTCACCTCGCCCAATTACGGCTGCGCGGTGAACACCAATTTCGCCGCCATGGTGGCCGATCCGCAGGATCTCGTCCTCGGCCAGGCCGGCTCGGTAACGGGCGACACCACGGTCGCGACCAAAGCCATCAAGGTCTATCGCGAGACCCCGCCGACGGGGACGAAGGGCCTGCAGGAAAGCCAGATCAGGGGGAGTGGCCGCTAATGAACGCCCCGTATAATCCCGCGCGCGCCGCTTCGCTCCGCGATCCGTTCGCCGCTTTCGTCTGCGACGACGCCACGGCCGAGATGCTGCGGCCGATCGCGGTCGAGCACGGCTGGGCCCCGGAGAAGGTCAACAAAGGCGGCCTCAGGAACGCCGTCGCCACGCTCTCCGTTTCGGCGAGCCCGGCGATCCTGTTCGTCGACCTCTCCGAATCGGGCGACCCGCTCAACGACATCAACGCGCTCGCCGAAGTGTGCGAACCGGGAACCGTCGTCATCGCAGCCGGCCAGGTCAACGACGTCCGCCTCTACCGCGACCTCGTCGCCTCTGGCCTGCAAGACTATCTGCTGAAACCGTTCACCCCCGACCAGCTCCGCGACACCTTCGCGCACGCCCAGCTGACGATTTCGGGGCCGCGGCTCAACGAAAGCGCCAACGACAAGCCGCACGTGGTCGCGGCGGTGATCGGCACGCGCGGCGGCGTCGGCGCGTCGACCGTGTCGACCTCGCTCGCCTGGCTGCTCGGCGACAAGGCCGGGCGCACCACCGCTTTGCTCGACCTCGACATCCATTTCGGCACGGGCGCGCTGGCGCTCGACCTCGAGCCGGGCCGCGGCCTCACCGACGCGATCGAGAATCCGAGCCGCATCGACGGCCTGTTCATCGAGCGCGCCATGGTGCGGGCCAACGAGAAGCTCTGCGTGCTGTCGGCGGAAGCGCCGATCAGCCAGCCTTTCCTCACCGACGGCTCGGCCTACTATCAGCTGCAGGAGGAAATCAGGAACGCCTTCGAGAGCACGGTGCTCGATCTGCCGCGGCCGATGCTGGTCCAGCACCCGCACCTCGTCCACGACGTCCACGTCGTCGTCGTCGTCGCCGAGTTCACCCTCGCCTCGACCCGCGACGCGATCCGCATCCTCTCCTGGCTTAAGGCCAATGCGCCGCAGGCCAAGGTGGTGGTGGTCGCCAACAAGGTGAGCTCGTCGCTGCAGGAGATCAGCCGCAAGGATTTCGAGGCCTCGATCGAGCGCAAGGTCGACGTCTGCATCCCGGCCGAGCCCAAGGCGGCCGGCCAGGCGGCGAGGCTCGGCCAGCCCTTCGCCAAGGTCGCGACCTCGGCCAAGATCGCCCAGCCCTTCGCCCAGCTCGTGACCCTGACGACGACGTCGGTCGAAGGCGCCGAGCTCGGCGAAGCGCCGGCGGCGGAAGCCGGCGCCGGCTCGCTGCTCGGCAAGTTCAATCTCAAGACGTTGCTGGCCAAGAATCCGAAGGCGGCGAAGGCGACGGCGTGACGCGGCGCTCCGGCCCCGCCGGACGAAACGAACAGGAAGACTGACCTTGTCGATCCTAACCTTGCTGATAATCGCCGGCGGCGTGACGGGTCTTCTCGTCATGGTCTACATGGCGTTCGCCGGCCCGTCGGCGTCGAAGGCGACGAACCGGCGGCTCGAGACGGTGCGCGAGCGGCACAGCAAGTCGAACGAGGTCGCCGCCCAGGCCCAGCTCAAGCGCATCCTCCAGAGCCGCGACCAGACCCGCATCGACGGCCTCGCCCAGCGGCTGCTGCCCAAGCCGGCGCTGCTCAGGCGGCGGCTCCACCAGACCGGCCGCACCTGGACGCTCGGCCAATATGCGATGGCCAATCTGACCATCACGATCATCGTCGCGCTGCTGCTGGCGATGCGCGGCATGCCGTTCGTCTTCGCCCTCTTCGCCGGCCTGGCCCTTGGCCTGTGGCTGCCGCACTTCATCGTCGGCAAGCTGATCAAGCGCCGCATCACCAAGTTCAACGCCCGCTTTCCGGACGCGCTCGAGCTGATGGTCCGCGGCCTGCGCTCGGGCTTGCCGATCACCGAGACGATGGGCGTCGTCGCCGACGAGGTTCCGGGGCCGATCGCGGTCGAGTTCCGCAACGTCAGCGACAAGATGAAGATCGGCCGGACGATGGACGCGGCGCTTCAGGAAACCGCAGACCGGCTCGGCACGGCCGAATTCCAGTTCTTTACCATCACGCTGGCCATCCAGCGCGAGACCGGCGGCAACCTTGCCGAGACGCTGGCGAACCTCGCCGACGTGCTCAGGAAGCGCGCCCAGATGAAGCTCAAGATCAAGGCGATGTCGTCGGAATCCAAGGCTTCGGCCTGGATCGTCGGCTCCCTGCCCTTCATCGTCTTCACCCTGATCTGGTTCATCAACCCGGAATATATGGGCAAGTTCTTCATCGACCAGCGGCTGATCATCACCGGCCTCGGCGGCCTGGTGTGGATGGGCGTCGGCGTGTTCATCATGGCCAAAATGGTCGATTTCGAGATTTAGGGGCGAGACGAGAGACATGGCACCCGGCGCAGGCCCGACCCTTCTCGGCATCAACGTCATCGCCGTGGCGACCCTGCTCGCCGCGGTGGCGACCTTCGCCGTGCTCGTGGCGCTCTACGCCGCGACGACGGTGCGCGACCCGATGGCCAAGCGGGTCAAGGCGCTGAACGAGCGCCGCGAGCAATTGAAGGCCGGCATCGTCGCCTCGACCTCGAAGCGCCGCCGCAACATCACCAACAAGAACGAGATGGCCGACAAGGTCCGCGGCTTCCTCGGCTCGCTCAAGATGCTACAGGACGAGCAGGTCGTCAAAGCGCAGCAGCGGCTGATGCAGGCCGGTGTGCGCTCCAAGGACCTCGCCTTCGTCGTCATCTTCGCGCGCCTGGTGCTGCCGATCGTGTTCGGCGTGATCATCATCCTCGGCGTCTACGTGCTCGACTGGTTCCCGACCTGGGGCGCGTTCAAGCGCTACGGCCTCGTCGCCGCGACCCTGATCCTCGCCTACAAGGCGCCCGACATCTGGCTCAAGAACAAGATCAACAAGCGCACCCACGCCATCCGCAAGGGTCTGCCGGACGCGCTCGATCTGCTCGTCATCTGCGCCGAGGCCGGCCTCACCGTCGACGCCGCGTTCAACCGCGTCGCCCGCGAGCTCGGCAAGGCCTACCCCGAGCTCGGCGACGAGTTCGCCTTGACCTCGATCGAGCTGGGCTTCCTCACCGATCGCCGCTCGGCCTTCGAAAATCTCGCCACCCGCATCAACCTCGACGCGGTGCGCGGCGTCGTCACGACGATGATCCAGACCGAGAAATACGGCACCCCGCTCGCCTCCGCGCTGCGCGTCCTCGCCGCCGAGTTCCGCAACGAGCGGATGATGCGCGCCGAGGAGAAAGCGGCCCGCCTGCCGGCGATCATGACCGTGCCGCTGATCCTGTTCATCCTGCCGGTGCTGTTCATCGTCATCCTCGGCCCGGCGAGCTGCTCGATCTCCGACAACCTCATCAACAAGTGACGAAAGGGACAGTCACGCGTTGACTGTCCCTTGGCACGGGGCCGGAACAACCGGCCCGGTCGCCGCGTCTAGCCTTGGTCATCAGCGACGGAGGAACTCGTGCCAATATTCACGCCGGACCAGTGGGTGTTCATCGGCCTCTTCTTCCTGCTCGGGCTGGTGCTCGGCATGTTCCTGATGGCGGGCGGCAAGTGGAAACGCCGCTACCGCGACGAGAATGCCCGGGTGCGCGAGCTCGAGGCGGAGAATGCGCGGCTGCGCAAGGAAGCCTCCGAGATGGAGAGCCTGCGCGGCGCCGCGGCCCGCGACGAGGCGCGGCGGCGGGCCGACGCCGGCGAGGCGCCGCTCTAGGTTCGCTATAAGCCGGTCGCCTCCTTTGCCTGGCGGTGTCGCAGCGCGGCCTGGGCGGCGGCCAGCCTGGCGATGGGGACGCGGTAGGGGGAGGCGCTGACATAATCGAGGCCCACCCCTTCGCAAAAGGCGATCGAGGCGGGATCGCCGCCATGCTCGCCGCAAATGCCGAGCTTGATGCCGGCTTTGGCCGCGCGCCCCCGCTCGGCGGCGAGGGCGATCAGCTCCCCCACCCCTTCCTCGTCGATCGAGACGAACGGATCCCGCGCGAAAATGCCCTTCTCGACATAGGCGGTGAGGAAGCGGCCGGCATCGTCGCGGCTGACGCCGAGCGTGGTCTGGGTCAGATCGTTGGTGCCGAAGCTGAAGAAATCGGCCTGGCCGGCAATGTCGCCGGCGCGCAGCGCGGCGCGGGGCAGCTCGATCATCGTGCCGACGAGATAGTCGAGGCGCCGCCCCTGCTCCTCGAACACCGAGGCGGCGGTGCGATCGACGAGGGCGCGGATGATCGCCAGCTCCTCGCGGGTCGAGACCAACGGCACCATGATCTCGGGGACCGGCGCGCCAGGTGCATCTGGGCCGCTCTCTTCGGCGATGGCGAGGGCGGCCTCGAAGATCGCCCGCGCCTGCATCTCGTAGATTTCGGGATAGGTGATGCCGAGCCGGCAGCCGCGATGGCCGAGCATCGGGTTGAACTCGTGCAGCTCGCCGACCCGCCGCTTCAGCGCCTCGATGGAGACGCCCACGGCCGCGGCGACCTCGGCCAGCTCGGCCTCGCTGTGGGGCAGGAATTCGTGGAGCGGCGGGTCGAGCAGGCGGATCGTCACCGGGAGCGGCGCCATGATCCGGAAAATCTCCTCGAAATCGGCGCGCTGGGCGGGGAGCAGATCGGCGAGGGCGGCACGGCGGCCGGCCTCGTCGTCGGCAAGGATCATGCGGCGGACATTGGCGATCCGCTCGGCGTCGAAGAACATATGCTCGGTGCGGCAGAGGCCGATCCCCTCGGCCCCGAACTCGCGGGCGGCGCGGCAATCGAGCGGCGTCTCGGCATTGGCGCGCACCTTGAGGCGGCGGCGGGCATCGGCCCAGGCCATCAGGATGCCGAAATCGCCGACCAGCTCGGGCTGGACGGTGGGGACGGCGCCGAGCATCACCTCGCCGGTCGAGCCGTCCAGGGTGATCGTCTCGCCTTCCTTCACCTCGACGGCACCGACCCGCATGCGCCGCGCCGCATGGTCGATCGACACCGCGCCCGCCCCCGATACGCACGGGCGGCCCATGCCGCGCGCGACGACGGCGGCGTGGCTGGTCATGCCGCCCCGCGCGGTGAGGATGCCCTGGGCGGCGTGCATGCCGTGTATGTCCTCGGGGCTGGTCTCCACCCGCACCAGGATGACCTTCTCGCCGAGGCCTGCCCGCTTCTCGGCACTGTCGGCGTCGAACACCGCCTGGCCCGATGCCGCGCCGGGCGAGGCGGGCAGGCCCTTTGCGATCACGTCGCGATGTGCGTCGGGATCGAGCGTCGGATGCAGCAATTGGTCGAGCGCGGCCGGATCGACCCGCAGCACC
>JBJMTY010000058.1:0-16652 GCA_045811445.1 Allosphingosinicella sp.
CCCACCTACGTCGCGGCGCTGGCGCCCGACCTGATCGCCCTGGAGCCGCCGCTCAACCTGCGCTTCGACGTCTACGCGACCTTCTCACCGCAGGGCCGCGAACGCGAGGAGGTGCAGGCCTTGCTCGCCTGGCTGCAGCACTGCCTGCGCCCCGAGGACAATCCCTGGTTCCGCCACGAATTCGTCCACCCGCGCGATTTCGCCGCGGTTCACGCCTCCAGCTCGACGTCCCAGTAGAGATAGTCGCGCCAGCTGTCGTGGAGGTAGCCGGGCGGGAAGGAGCGGCCATGCTCCTGGAGCTGCCAGCTGGTCGGGCGGAACGGACGGCGGAACAGCGCCATGTGCGCCTCGCGCGGCGTGCGGCCGCCCTTCCTCAGGTTGCACGGCGCGCAGGCGGTGGCGACATTCTCCCAGGTCGTCCGCCCGCCCTGGGCGCGCGGCACGACATGGTCGAAGGTGAGCTCGCTCGGGCTGGCGCAATATTGGCAGACGAAGCGATCGCGCAGGAACAGGTTGAACCGGGTGAAGGCGGGATGCTCGGACGGCTTCACATATTGCCTGAGCGCGATCACCGAGGGGAGCTGCATGGTCCGGGTCGGGCTGTGCACCTCGCGGACATATTGGGCGACGATGTCGACCCGCTCGAGGAACACCGCCTTGACCGCCGTCTGCCACGGCCACAGGGACAAAGGGTAATAGCTCAGCGGCGTGTAGTCGGCGTTGAGGACGAGCGCGGGGCAGGCGTCGGGATGTCTGATGAGGTCGGGATGATACATAAGCCCGCGACGGCCCTTCCATGTCCCTTGGGACAATTTCCGAACGGCCCGGCCTGTCGCACCCAGGACGGGGGTGCGGCGTCCCCTGTCCAAATCCTCCCCGTGCGAGGAGGTTAGGGCGTCATGACTGCATGGGCCGCGACTCGGGGTCAAGAGCCAAGTCGCGCGAAGGGCGTGGTTTCCCGCTTCGCGCCGAGCCCGACCGGCCGGCTTCACCTCGGCCATGCTTATTCGTGCCTCCTGGCGCACGATTATGCCCGAACGCGCGGCGGCGCCTTCCTGCTGAGGATCGAGGACATCGATCCGGGGCGCAGCCGGGAGGCGTTCGTCGAGGGGATCGTCGAGGATCTCGCTTGGCTCGGGCTGAACTGGGACGGCGAGGTGGTGCGCCAGTCGCACCGGCTGCCGCTCTACGCCGAGGCGCTGGAAAGGCTGAAGGCGCGGGACCTCGTCTATCCCTGCTTCTGCACCCGCTCGGCGATCGCCGCCGAGATCGCCGCCAGCGCCGCGGCGCCGCACCCCGGATCGGGGTCCGGGGCAGGCGGCCCCGACGGGCCGCTTTACCCCGGCACCTGCCGAAGCCTCTCGGCGGAGGAGCGGGACGCGCGGATGGCCGAACCGCACGCCTGGCGGCTCGACGCGGCGCGCGCCGCCGATGCCGCCGGGCCGCTCTACTGGAAGGACGGCAACACCGAAATGCTCGCCGAGCCGCTCGCGTTCGGCGACGTTGTGCTGGCGAGGAAGGACGCGCCGGTCAGCTACCACCTCGCCGTCACGCTCGACGACGCGGCGCAAGGCGTGACCGACGTGGTGCGCGGCCGCGACCTCTATGCCGCGACCGACGTCCACCGCCTGCTCCAGGCCCTGCTCGGCCTGCCGACGCCGCTCTACCACCACCATCCCTTGCTGACCGACGGCGAGGGCCGCCGCCTCGCCAAGCGCCACGGCGCACCGGCCCTGGCTGACCTGCGCGCATCGGGCGCCGACCCGCGCGCGCTCGTCGCGGCGCTGAGGCGCGGCCAATTGCCGGGTGGATATTCCGTCGCGGGCGGCTAGATACGGGCCATGTCCAAAATCCTTTTCGTCCTCATCCTGTTCATGGCCGGCGCGACCCTGTTCGTCCTCGCCAAGGGCGTGATCGGCATGGCCCAGGGGCGCGACCTCACCGGCCAGCGCTCGCAGGCGCTGATGCGCAAGCGGGTGCTCTACCAGGGCATCGCGATCGTGCTGATCATCCTGTTCCTGCTGGTGGCGAGCAGCGGGAGGCACTGAGCTGGTCCGGCTCAACAAGATCTACACGCGCACCGGCGACGACGGCACCACCGGCCTCGCCGACGGCTCGCGCATGGCCAAGGACAGCGCCCGCGCCGCGGCGATCGGCGACGTCGACGAAGCCAATAGCGCGCTCGGCCTCGCTTTGCTCCAGGTGGGAGACGAGGCTCAGCGCCGGCGCCTCCGCGCGATCCAGAACGAGCTGTTCGACCTCGGCGCCGATCTCGCCACGCCCGGCGAGGATTTTGCGCCGTCCGACATGGCGCTGCGCATCGTCCAGCCGCAGATCGACCGGCTGGAGGCCGAGATCGACGCGATGAACGAGGCCCTCGATCCGCTGCGCAGCTTCATCCTGCCCGGCGGCAGCGCGGCCGCCGCCGCGCTCCACCTCGCCCGCGCCATCGTCCGCCGCGCCGAGCGCAAGGCGGTCGCGGCGGCACGCGAGGTCGCGGTCAATCCGCTCGCCTTGGTCTACCTCAACCGGCTTTCCGACCATTTGTTCGTCGCGGCGCGGCTCGCGGCCAAGGCGGGGGGCGGCGACCTGCTGTGGGAACCGGGCGCGACGCGAAGCGCTGACTAAGCGCAACGGCGGGGCTATGAAGGCCCCGGTCCGATCGAGGGGGCACATGGCGAGCCAGGCGCAGCGGCAGGGAAGCGACGTGGCGGCGGAGCGCTACGAAGCGGTTCGGGCGCTGAGCCTCGCGCTCGCCGCGCCGCTGTCCGACGCCGACGCGACGCTCCAGCCCCATCCCGACGCCTCGCCCGCCAAATGGCACCTCGCCCACACCAGCTGGTTCTTCGAGACCTTCGTGCTGCGCGACCATGTCGAGGGCTACGCGCCCCACGACGGGCGCTACGCCTACCTCTTCAATTCCTATTATGACGGCGAGGGCGAGCGCCACGCCCGGCCGAAGCGCGGCCTGCTGAGCCGGCCGAGCCTCGACGAGATCCGCGCCTATCGCGCCGCCGTCGACGAGGCCCTGCTCCGCGCCTTGCTTTATCTCCCGCCCGCCGCGCTGGCGCTGGTCGAGCTCGGCCTCCAGCACGAGCAGCAGCATCAGGAGCTGATGCTGACCGACATGCTCGCCGCCATGGCCGAGAATCCCCTGAAGCCCGCTTTGTGGCCCCGGCGCCCCGCTCCCGGCGCCCCGGCGGCCCCGCCGATGGGCGGCACCCAGCGCCCCGGCGGCATCGGCCAGATCGGCGCGGCCGGGGGCGAGGGCGAGAGCGGCTTCGCCTTCGATTGCGAACGGCCGCGCCACCAGGTGCTGATCCACCCGCACGAGCTGGCCGACCGGCCGGTCACCAACGGCGAATGGCTGCGCTTCATCGAGGAAGGCGGCTATTCCACGCCCTCGCTGTGGCTCTCCGACGGCTGGGCCTGGGTGCGGTCGAACCATATCGAGGCACCGCTCTATTGGGAGCGCGGCGACGGCGCCTGGCTGCGCTTCGGGCTCGACGGCCTGCATCCGGTCGAGCCGGCCGAGCCGGTCTGCCACGCCTCCTATTACGAAGCCGACGCCTTCGCCCGCTGGGCCGGCGCGCGGCTGCCGACCGAGGCGGAATGGGAAGTCTCCGCCGCCCTTTTCGATCCGCGCTCCGGCAACCAGCTCGACCAGGCCGGCGCGGTCCGCCCCCTCCCGCCCGAGCCGGGACGCGGCCTCCGCCAGCTCTACGGCGACGTCTGGGAATGGTGCCAGAGCGCCTATCTGCCCTATCCCGGCTTCCGCCCCGAGCCAGGCGTCGTGGGCGAATATAACGGCAAGTTCATGGTCAATCAGATGGTGCTGCGCGGCGGATCGTGCGCGACGCCGCGCGGCCATCTGCGCCCTTCCTACCGCAATTTCTTCTACCCCCATCAGCGCTGGCAATTCTGCGGCCTCCGCCTCGCCCGCGACGCCTGAGGATGGACGCGCCGCGCGTCATTGCCGTCGATCCCGCCTTCCGCCGCGACGTCCTCGCCGGCCTGGCGGCGCCGGTGCGCGCCATCCCGTCGCGCTGGTTCTACGACCGGCGCGGCTCGGAATTGTTCGAGGCGATCACGCGCCTCCCCGATTATTACCTGACCCGCACCGAGACGGCCCTGCTCGAGGCCCATGGCCCCGAGGTGGCGGCGCTGGCCGGCGCCGGCAACGCGATCGTCGAGTTCGGCTCGGGCTCGTCGACCAAGACCCGCATCCTGATCCGCGACGCCCGGCCCGCCGCCTACGTGCCGATCGACATATCGGGCGAGTTCCTGCGCGAGGCCGCGCGCGAGATCGCCGAGGCCTTTCCCAAGGTCGCGGTCCATCCGGCCGAGGGCGATTTCATGCGCGCCATCGCCCTTCCCGACGCGGTCGCCGGCATGGCCAAGCTCGGCTTCTTCCCCGGCTCGACCATCGGCAACATGGTGGCGGGGACGGCGGTCGACCTGCTCCGCGCGATGAAGGCGACGCTCGGCGTCGGGGCCTGGCTGCTGCTCGGGCTGGACCGCGTCAAGGACCCGCACGAGATGCTGCGCGCCTATGACGATCCGGACGGCGTCACCGCCGCCTTTAACCTCAATTTGCTGGAGCGGATCAACCGCGAGCTGGACGGCGACGTACCGCTCGACGCGTTCCGCCACGAGGCGCTGTGGAACGAGGCGCGCAGCCGGATCGAGATGCACCTCCAGGCGGTGCGCGACGTCCGCTTCGCCGTCGCCGGCCTCGCCTTCGAGATGAAGACAGGCGAGACCATCCACACCGAGAACAGCCACAAATACGGCACCCGCGACGCCCGTTTCATGCTCCACGCCGGCGGCTGGTCGGTGGAACGCGAATGGAGCGACCCGGACGAGCGCTTCACCATCCTGCTGGCCAAGGCCGAGGCGGAAAGATTCGCGCCCTAGCCGTCAGCCCGGCAGCCCCGTCACCCGGGAAAACGCCTTCACCCGAACAACCCAACGTCACCCCAGACAACCCAACGTCACCCCGGACTTGATCCGGGGTCCATGAACACCGTGGCTGGAAGGCTTCGCACCGCCGTGTTCATGGATGCCGGATCAAGTCCGGCATGACGAGGATGGCCCCGGTGCCGGCACTCGCCCGTCATTCCGGCGGAGTCCGGATGCCGGATCAAGTCCGGGCGTGACGGTCACCGCCGCACTTCGGCGTGCCAGGTGGGCATCCATTCGATCGAGCCGCGGCATTCGTCGAGGCGGGCCTGGTCGACCAGGCGGAAGCGCGCGCCGTCCCAGACGAAGCGCTCGCGATTGCCGCAATCGCCGAGGCCCCTGCCCTTCATGAACATGAAGAGGGCGCCATCCTTGTCGCTCCAGTCGGCATTGTAGGCGGTGCCATCCCCCGCCTCGCCGCCCGAATCGACCGGATAATCGTAGGCGGGCGGCCGCCACGGCCCGGTCTCGCCTGCGACGAGGAGCAGGGTGGCGGCATTGTAGGCGCCGCTGAGGCACCGCACCGGGATCGAGGCGAGGCTGTGGGCGGCGTCGAGGCGGTAGAAATCGGGCGCCCCATCATCGCCCGGCTGGACCTCGCCGCAGGCTTGGTTCCTGCGCTTGGTCCATTCCGCCTTCGCCAGCCGCCGCGGCGGCTTCTTCGAGCCGGCCGCCGCCTGCACCACCGGGTAAGCGGGCGGCGGCGGCACCGCGGTCGCCGGCTTCGGCCCGGGCCGCGCCAGCGCCGTCGCCGTGCCGATCCGTTGCTGGCGGTCGTCCATGTAGAGCAAGGCCGCGCTCGCCCCGGCGAGCGAGACGAGGCCGAGCGGATGGCCGGCGCCGTCGCGCGCTTCCAGCCGACCGGCCGAGCGCAGCGCCGCGACCACCGCCTCGGTCCCCTCGCCGACGGCGGCGTCGGCGCCGAAGCGGACCGGCAGCTTGTTGCCGTCGGCCCAGAGCGAGGCGGGGCGGATCTCCTCCCCGGATTCGTCGGAGGCGAGCGAAAGGCGCGGCCGGGCGCCCGGCGCGCCGCCGCGCTCGACGCGCAGGGTGAGCCAATCGCCGGGCTCGGCGTTGGTCGGGATCAGCGCGATGGCTTCGCAGGCGCGGCCATTGTCGCACGCCACCGTCCAGTCCTTGAACAGCTTGGGATCGGAGGGATGAGGCCCAGCGGCGGCCGCGGCGGCGAAGAGAAGGAAAGCAAGCATGATCCGATGCTAACCCGCCTTCCCGGCGGCGGGAAGCGGATTGCCCGCGCCGGGCCCCGTCCCTACATGCAAGCGGCGGCGGGAGAGATTATGCTGGCCTTGTTCAAGATCATCGAGCTTCTGCTCGACATCGCCTGGTGGATCATCGTCATCCAGGTCGTGCTGAGCTGGCTGATCGCCTTCCAGATCATCAACACCTACAACCCGACCGTGCGCGGCTTCCTGCGCGCGCTCGAGAAAGTGACCGAGCCGATCTACCGCCCGATCCGCAAGGTCCTGCCCGATTTCGGCGGGCTCGATTTCTCGCCGATGATCGTGCTGCTCCTCATCTACATCCTGAGCGCCATCATCGTGCCGCAGATCTTCCTGTCGAGCGGCGCGTTCGGCTGATGGCGGCCGAGATCATCGACGGGCGGGCGTTCGCGGCCCGGCTGCAGGACAAGGTCGCGGAGGCCGCCGCGCGCTTCGCCAAGGCGGCGGGCCGCGCGCCCGGCCTCGCCGTCGTGCTCGTCGGCGAAGACCCGGCGAGCCAGATCTACGTGCGCGCCAAGCACAAGGCGACGCTCGCGGCGGGCCTCGAGAGCTTCGAGCACCGCCTGCCCGCCGACACCACCCAGAAGGAGCTGCTCGGCCTCGTCCGGGAGCTGAACCAGGACGCCCGGGTCGACGGCATTCTCGTCCAGCTCCCGCTGCCCGCCGGCCTCGACGACAAGGCGGTGATCGACGCGGTCGACCCCGACAAGGACGTCGACGGCTTCCACGTCGTCAATGCCGGCCGGCTCGCGGTAGGCGAGGGCGGGCTCGTCTCGTGCACGCCGCTCGGCTGCCTGATGCTCTTGAAGGACCGGCTCGGCGACCTCGCCGGGCTCGAGGCGGTGGTGGTCGGCCGCTCGAACATCGTCGGCAAGCCGATGGCGCAATTGCTGCTCAAGGAGAATTGCACCGTCACGCTCGCCCACAGCCGCACCCGCGACCTGCCGGCCGTCGTCCGCCGCGGCGATATCGTCATCGCCGCCGTGGGACGGCCCGAGATGATCCGGGGCGATTGGCTGAAGCCCGGCGCGACCGTGATCGACGTCGGCATCAACCGCGTGGCGGGCGACGGCGGCGCGACCCGGCTGCTCGGCGACGTCGCCTTCGACAGCGCGCGCGAGGTGGCCGGCGCGATCACCCCCGTCCCCGGCGGCGTCGGACCGATGACCATCGCCGTCCTGCTCCGCAACACCGTTGCCGCGGCCTATGCGCGGTCCGGGCTGGAAGCGCCGGCGGGCCTGTGATCGAGCTGTTCGCCTCGGCCTTCGCCACCTTCTTCGTGGTGATCGACCCGCCGGGCTGCGCGCCGATCTTCGCCAGCCTCACCCGCGACGCGCCCGAGCGGCACCGGCGGGCGATGGCGATCCGCTCGACCCTGGTCGCGGGCGGCATCCTGCTCTTCTTCGCCCTGCTCGGCGAGGCGCTCCTGAAGCATCTCGGCATCAGCCTCGCCGCCTTCCGCATCGCCGGCGGCATCATGCTGTTCCTGATCGCGCTCGAAATGGTGTTCGAGAAGCGCACCCAGCGCCGCGAGACCCGCGCCCAGGAAGTCAGCGCCGACCCCGAGCATGACGACATCTCGGTCTTCCCGATGGCGATCCCGATGATCGCGGGCCCCGGCTCGATCGCCTCTGTGATGCTGCTGATGGCGCGCAGCGAAGGGCTTCAGCGCTCGCTGGTCGTGCTCGGCGCCCTGGCGGCGACCCTGGTCCTCACCCTGCTGTCCCTGCTCGCCGCCGGGCCGCTGATGCGGCTGATGGGCCACAAGGCCGAAGCGATGCTGACCCGCCTGCTCGGCGTCATCCTCGCCGCGCTCGCCGCCCAGTTCGTGATCGACGGGATCTCGGTCAGCTTCCAGGTTTAGGCTCCGGGCCTAACGACCCGCCACATCCGGTAGGGCGATTGCTTGGGCAGCGGCACCGGGCTCAGCCAGGCCGGCACCTTCCCCTTGATCAGCTGCATGTAGAAGCCGTCCTTCGCCTGGGCGGCATAGACCGTGCTTTCCGACAAACCGGGGCAGACGAGGACGTAGTCGATGTGGCGCCGCTCGATCACCGAGCGGGCGAAGTCGGGTGTGCCGCGAAACGCCTTCATCACGTCGACGATGTCGCGGCCGTTGCGATGATAGGGCCCGGCGACGGCGTCGTGATGGGTGACGGCGATCAGGCGCGGGCCGAGGTCGACATGGGTGAGGACGTAGCCCTTCGGCACCAATGCGACCGGGTGCAGCGCCCACAAGGTCGGGCAGAGGCCGTTGGCGCGGTCGACCGCCTTCATCGCCGGGGCGCGCCGCGGCTGCGGGATCCAGTCGGCCGCCTGCTGCGCGGCGATGCCGGAGACCAGGAGGAAGCCGGCGACGGTGCCGAGCACGCGGACCAAAATGAAGCGGCTCGCGAAGGTCCATCCGAGCAGGGCCCAGGCGAGGCCGGTCGCGCCGGGGACGGCGAGCACCTGCGCCGCCGGCCCGGCGCGGCTCTGCCAGAGGAGCAGCAGAGCGGCGAGGAAAGCGGGCGCCGCCACGACGGCCCAGGCGATCGCCTTCGGCGGCTCGCGGCGGGCGCGCCACAGCATGGCGGCGTAGCCGACCAGGCCGGCGACCGGCAGGGCGCAGACCACGACCATGGTGGCGGCGCCATGGCGGTAGATCGGGCGGGCCTCGCGCACGTTGCCGAGCCACAGCGCATAGGCCTCGGGCGAGACATTCTCGAGCCGGCCGAGACAATGCGGCCAGGCCCAAGCGAAGGCGGCGGCGAGGCCGGCACCGGCGGCGGCGGCGGCGGCGAGGCGGACCTGCCAGCGCCGCGGCGACAGCAAGGCCAAAGCCACCGCGATCGCGCCGGCGGCGGCGAGCGCCGACAGCCAGACCGGCGACAACGCGTCGCAGACCGGCGCGCGGTTGGCGTAGGAGGCGAACAGGAGGAAGCCGAGCGCGGTGCCCCCGGCGAGGGCGCCGCCATAGGTCGCCAGCCGCCGCGCCTCGCGCGCGTCGCGCAGCCAGAGCAGCACGACGATCCCTCCCAGCAAGGCGAGGTAGAGCAGCATCTCGAGGCCGATCGTCACCGACAGAGCGGTGGCGAGGCCGAGGATCGCGCCGCCGCGCGCGCGCTTGGGGTCGGCGAGGCCGGCGACGGCGGTGAGCAGCAAGGCGAGCTGCCAGCCGTGATGGTCGATCCTGAGCGGCGTCCACATGCTCCGCGCCGAATGGCCGCAGAGCAGGATGGCGATGGCGAGCGGATAAGCGAGCGGCGCGACCAAGCGGCGCGCGATCAGCGCCGTCGCCCCGAAGGCGAGCAGCATCGGCAGGAGGGGGGCCACCGCCACCGCGGCCTTCTCCGCGTCGCGGCCGCCGAGGAAAGGCTGGAGCGCGAGCTTCAGCCCGGCGAGCGGCAAATCGACCAGCCGCGACCAGTGGATGTCGGCGCCATAAGGGGGATTGAGGCGATATTGGCGCAGATCGTACCAACCCTGGCCGTCGAGCCAGGCGCGCACCTGCATGATCCGCACATTGTCGTCGGTGTCGCCGAGGCCGAAGCCCCGGATCGACGCCCAGCGGCTGGCCAGGAGCAGCGCCGAGGTCACCAGCCAGAAGGCCAGCACGGTCCACCGCCAGTGCCGGTCCAGCCTGTCGAGCCCCGCCATGCTTTCCCCTTCCCAACCCGGTGAGGCGGCCTTAATCGCTCGGGGCCAAAGGGCAAGTTACCAAGGGGCAAGACGCTGCAGAAGGCCGAAACATTGTCGCCGTTCCTCGGCCAGGTGGTCCGCTTCGGGATCGTCGGGGTGCTGGCGACCTTGATCTATGCCGGCGTCTACTGGCCGCTTGCGACCTTCGTGATGCCGTACCCGGTGATGGCGGTGCCGGTCGCGTTCGGCGCGGCGGTGCTGTTCGGCTATGTCTTCCACAGCCGCTGGAGCTTCAGGGAGCACGGCGCCGCGGAGCGCTCGCGCGCCACCCAGGCGCGCTTCGTCTTCGTCCAGGCGCTCGGCATGCTGCTCCATGCCACCTTCACCTGGGTGCTGACCGGGCCGCTCCTCCATGGCCCGACCTGGTGGCCGCTCGTCCCCGGCCTGCTGGTGGTGCCGCCGCTGACCTTCGTCCTCAACCGCTGGTGGGTGTTCGCCTGATGGAACGCGTCGTCTACGACCGGATGGCGCAATATGCCGACCGCCACTGGTGGTACCGCGCGCGGCGCGAGGTGCTCGCCGACCTCATCGCCCGCCGCATCCGCCCGCCCGCCGGCGCCCGCATCCTCGAGATCGGCTGCGGCACCGGCCCCAATCTCGACATGCTCGCCCGCTTCGGCACGGTCGACGCGGTCGAGATCGACCCGGCCGCGCGCGCGGTCGCCTCCCAGCGGCTCGGCCGGCCGGTCTACGACGCGCCCCTGCCGGGGCTCGCGGGCATCCCGGAGGGCGCGTACGACCTCGTCGCCATCCTCGACGTGCTCGAGCATGTCGAAGCCGACCGCGAGGCTCTGGTCGCGATCGCCGCCAGGCTGAAGCCGGGCGGCCGCATCCTCATCGCGGTGCCCGCCCATCCCTGGATGTGGAGCGCCCACGACGTCGTCAACCACCACCAGCGCCGCTACACCAAGACGACGCTCGCCCGCGTGGTCGCCGAGGCGGGGCTGAAGCTCGGCTTCATGGGCTATTTCAACTCGATCCTGTTCCCGCTCGCCGCCGCCGCGCGGCTGGCCGGGCGGATGGTGCGGGACGAGGATAGCGGCGACGCGCTTCCCTCCGCCCCGGTCAATTTCCTGTTCGAGCGGCTGTTCCGGCTCGAGCGCTACGCGATCGGGCGGCTGCCGTTCCCGCCCGGCGTGTCGATCGCGGCCATCGCCTCCGCTTCGTGAGCGACGTGGCCGAGGCGGCCGTGGCCGTCGGTGTGGCCGGCAATGTCGGAGACGATGTAGAGCGGCCGGCGCTTGGCCTCGAGGAACAGCCGGCCGAGATATTCGCCGATCAGCCCGAGCACGAACATCTGCACGGCGCCGAGGATGACGACGACCAGCATCAGCGACGTCCAGCCCTGGATCGCCCGGCCGGTCAGGAAGCCGAAGGCGATGTAGAGGATGAGCAGGACCGAGGCCGCGACCAGCCACAGGCCGAAATGGCTGGCGAAGCGCAAGGGCGCGGTCGAGAAGCCGGTCACCGCGTCGAGCGCGAAGCGGACCATCTTCGACAAGGGATATTTGGTCTCGCCGGCATGGCGCTCGGCCCGGTCGTAGACGATCGGCACCTGGCGGAAGCCGACCCAGGCGACCATGCCGCGGATGAAGCGCGCCTGCTCGGGGAGGCTCAACAGGGCATCGAGCGCCCGCCGGCTCATCAGCCGGAAGTCGCCCGTGTCGCGCGGTATCTCGATCTCGGCGAGCTTGGAGAGCCCCCGGTAGAAGAGCTTGGCGGTGAGCAGCTTGAACGCCGTCTCCCCGGCGCGCGCGCGGCGCACGGCGTAGACCACGTCGGCCCGCTCGGCCGCCATCCGCGCCGTCATCTCGGGGAGCAGCTCGGGCGGGTCCTGGAGGTCGGCGTCGATGATCAGGATCCGCTCGCCCCGGCACAGATCGAGCCCGGCGGTCAGCGCGAGCTGGTGACCGTGGTTGCGCGACAGGTTGATCGCGACGAGGCGCGGGTCCGCCTCGGCGAGCGCCTTCATCGCCGCCCAGCTCCTATCGCGCGAGCCGTCGTTGACGAGCACGATCTCGTAATCCTCGCCCGCCACCGCGCGCGCCGCCGCGCCGAGGCGGGCGTGCAGCTCGGCGAGGCACGCTTCCTCGTTGTAGCAGGGCACGACGATCGAGAGCGCGGTCATCCGATATCCTCTTGGGCCAGCGGCCGGTGGTCGACGACCCTATAGAGGACGCTCGTCCCACTCCGCCAGACGGGCGTCAGCCCCTTGGTCAGGCTCTCGTCGAAACGCGGCGGCTCGATCAGCCAGACGAAGTCGAACCTGTCGCGCGGGAAGCGCCGCAGGCTCTCGTCCAGGGTCAGCCAGCGCTCGCCCCGGCAATGCGTGTCGAGCACCTGCTGCGAGGGATCGCGCGAGAACCAGCCGCCGTCCGGGTAGCGGGCGGTGAGCAATTGCGCCCCGCTCATCGACCATTGATCGTTCGAGAAAGCGTGGCGGCGGACGATGCCGAGCGCCGGGAGATGCTCGATGCGGGTCATCCGCCAGCCCTTGCGGCATGAGACGCCGACGAACGAGATGACCTTGGCGTCCGGCGGCAGCTGGTCGACCGCCGCCAGCTCGCGGTCGTAGGTGCGGTCGTAGAGGACGAAGCTCCACGCATTGCCGGCCATCCGCGCGGCGAAGAAGAGGAGGCCGAGCGCGGCGAGCGCGGAGCCGGCCTTGGCGACCGCCGCCGGCCGCTGGCGGATCGCGATCACGGCGACGGCGATGACGAAGGGGACGAGCCGCATGTCGGCGTAATTCGAGCCGAACACGATCCTGGGCAGGCAGACATAGACGATGGCGAGGAAGATCGCCGAGGCGGCGAGGTTGCGCGAATATTGCAGCTTCTTCCACCACAAGAGCCCCAGCAGCAGCACCGCCCAGACCACCCAGAGCGAGACGCGGTCGAACTGGTACCAGCGGTCGCGCAGCGCCATCAGCAGCCATTGCTTCTTCAGCATCCATTTGAACCATTCGCCGGTCTCGCCGCCGACATGGCCGCCGCTGCGCCACATCAGCATGAGCAGCACCGGCGGCGCGAGCGCGAGGCAGTGCAGGAATGTGTTGAGCCCCGCCTTGAGGATCGGCCGCTTGAGGTCGAACTGGCGGACCAGCTCCGCCGAGAAGGCCATGACGCCCAGCGTCCCCCAGCCGAAGGTGTGGGCGACCCAGATCAGGATCGAGATCGGCACGAAGATCGCCGCCCGCATCCCGGTGCGCCCGAGCCGCGCCAGCCGCAGCCACAGAGCGAAGGCGAGCAGGGCCAGCGCCATCGACAAGGCGAAATTGACGAAGCCGAACATGAAGGGGAAGGAATAAGCGAAGGGAAGCGCGAAGAAGGCGGTCGGCGGCACGCGCAGATGCACCTCGCGCGCGACCCAGAGCAGGCCGGCCACAATCATCGGCGGGATGGCGAGCACGATCAGCTTCACGGCGAGCTGGAGGCCGAAGACGTGGGCCAGGGGCACGACCAGCAAATCGACGCCGAGATTGCCGATCAGCTGCCATTTGAAATCGTAGAAAGCCTGGAGCGCCGGTGAGCCGTCGATGTCGAGCTGCACGGCGTAGCGGCCCATATGGCCGGGCAAATCAACGAGCGGCGGTATGCCGGGCCAGAGCAAGGGCACGGCCGACAGCAGCACGACGACGCCGAGCAGGGCGGGATGCTCCCACCAGCGCCGCGGCGGCGGCTCCCTCAAGGCATCGGCGGGGTCCGTGATCATCGTGGCTGTGGTGCGAGGCTCTCCCGCTGCGCTGCGTCCACCCGATCGGGGGAATTTTCAACTCGAATCTTCCCCGCGCCCCGCCCCGGGACGGCGGCGACAGCCCGGCGCGAGCGGCGGCCATTCGTTTACGCTCCGTTTACCCTCTCCGGTTACCGCTGGTGAACCAACAGCCGGCGGGGGTGCGATGCGCGAGAATTGGAAGATCGGTCCGGACGCTGCGCCGCTCGAGCCCGGCGCCGCCGCCGGCATCGCGACCGAGCTCGCCGAGCGCATCGCGCGGCGGCCCGCCCCCGGCCATCCGCCTCTGCTCCTCTACGGCGCCCTCGCCTTCACCCTCGGCATCGCTGGCTATCTCGCCGGCGTGCTGATGGTGTTTCCGCGCTATCTCGGCCTCGAGCCCTGGCTCGGCCCGGTGAGCCACGCCATCGTCTGGTATAGCGGCGTGCCGATCGTCGCCGGGATCGGCCTCGCGCTCGTCGACCTGCTGCTGTTCCTCGACCGCAAGCGGCCCAACCTGCCGGTCCGCTACCGCCCGCTCGTCGACCGCCGCGTCACCGTCGCCCTCACCGCCTACAATGACGAGGAGAGCATCGGCCCCGCCGTCGCCGACTTCCTCTCGCACCCGCTCGTCCGGCGGGTGATCGTCGTCAGCAACAACAGCTCCGACCGCACCTTCGAGCGAGCCGAGGCATCGGGCGCCATCACCTTCAACGAGGAGCAGCCCGGCTACGGCCGCTGCGTCCATCGCTGCCTGAGCGAAGCCGCGCGCTTCACCGACACCGGCCTGGTCGTGCTGTGCGAGGGCGACCTCACCTTCCGCGCCTACGACATCGACAAATTGCTCGCCTACGCGCCGCACGGCGACGTGGTGAACGGCACGCGGACGATCGAGCCGCTGCGCCAGCACCGCACCCAGCTCAGCACCTTCATGTATTACGGCAACGTGTTCGTCGGGAAATTGCTCGAGGCCAAGCATCTCGGCCGCGCCACCGTCACCGACGTCGGCACGACCTACAAGCTGTGCCGCCGCGACGCCTTGCTCGATCTGCTCCCCAGGCTCGACCCCGCCGTCAACCTCGAGTTCAACGCCCATTTCCTCGACACCGCGCTCGCCGAGGGGCATCTGCTGGTCGAATGCCCGGTGACCTTCCACGCCCGGGTCGGGGTCAGCAAGGGGGGCAATGTCAACAATCTGCGCGGCTTCCAGGTCGGCATGCGGATGATCTTCGGCCTGCTGTTCGGCTGGAGGCGCCTCGCGTGAGCGACGGCTATCACGATACGCGCTTGGCCTACGACGCCCGGCGGGGCACGGTCTGGAAGGCGCTGTGGCGCTACCATTTCCGCCGCCTCGTCCCCAAAGGCGGCTGCGTGCTCGACCTCGGCTGCGGCTATGGCGACTTCATCAACCAGGTCGAGGCGCGGCGCCGGATCGCGCTCGACGCCTGGGCCGGCTTCGCCGCCCATCTCGCGCCGGGCGTCGAGCCGGTGGTGGCGCCCGTCACCGACCTTTCCGGCATCGCGGATGCGAGCGTCGACTTCGCCTTCGCCAGCAATCTGTTCGAGCATGTGACGCAGGCCGATTTCGCCGTCGCGCTCGGCCAGCTCCGCGCCAAGCTGACGCCGGAGGGGACGCTGACCCTGCTCCAGCCCAATTATCGCTACGCCTTCCGGGAATATTTCGACGATTACACCCATGTCGCCATCTACTCCCACCTCAGCCTCGCCGATTTCCTGCGCGCCAACGGGTGGGAGGTGATCGAGGTTCGGCCCCGCTTCCTGCCGCTCACCGTCAAGTCGCGCCTGCCGGTGTGGCCGGCCCTGATCGGCGCCTATCTGAGATCGCCGTTCAAGCCGCTCGGCAAGCAGATGCTGGTGCGGGCGCGCCCGGCGCGGTGACGGTCGCGGCCGCCGCTCCCGCCGAGGCGGCGCGAACCGGGCCCGCGCGGGCCGCGCTCGCCGTCGGCCTCGCTTTGCTCGGCTACGGCACGCTGCGCTTCCTGCTGCTCGGCGGCCGAGCGCTGACCTTCCCGTGGGAGCTCGATTACGGCGAGGGCATCGTCTGGCAGCAGATGGTGCAGATCTTCGCCGGCAAGGGCTACGGGCCGATCGACGCCTTCCCCGCCATCGTCTTCCATTACCCGCCCGTCTTCCACGCTCTGGCCTGGACGCTCGCCGCGACCGGCCTCGACCCACTCGCCGCCGGCCGCTTCGTCTCGCTGGCCGCGACCTTGGTCTGCGCCCTGCTGGTCGCGTCGCTGACGGCGCGGCTCGCCGGCCCCGACCGCGCCGTCGCCCGGCTGTGCGGCCTGTTCGCCGCCCTCGTCGCGCTGAATTTCTGGCCGGTCTCCTTCTGGGCGCCGCTGATGCGGGTCGACATGGTCGCCTTCGCGTTCGGCCTCAGCGGGCTGTTGTTCGCGCAGGAGGCGCTGCGCCGGCCGAACCGCATCTACGCCGCCGCTTTCTGCTTCGTCGCCGCGATCTTCACCAAGCAGACCTCGATCGCCGCGCCGGCCGCGGCCTTCCTCGTCCTGCTCTTCGCCCGCCCCGGCACCGCCTGGCGCGGCATCGCCGCCTGCCTGGCGCTGGGCGGCGGCGCGCTGGCCGCGCTCGCTGTGGCGACCGACGGCGGCTTCCTGCGCCACATCTTCCTCTACAACATCAATCGGGCCGACTGGTCCCGCCTCGGCTGGATCGCCCAGCAAGGCGCCTTGCACCTCTGCTTCCTGGCGGCGGCCCTGCTCGGCCTCGTCCAGGCGCTGCGCGAGCGGCGGCGGGACCCCGCCACCTTGATAGCGCTCGCCTGGCTGGGCGCCACCACCGCGACTCTCGTCCTGGTCGCCAAATCGGGTTCCTCGATCAACTATTTCATCGAGTGGATGCTCGCGCTCAGCCTCTTCGCCGGCCTCGCCGTCCGCGACGCGGCGGCCACGGCCCTGGGCCGCGCCATCGGACGGTCGCCGCTCGGCCTCGCCGCCGCCGCGGCGCTCGGCGCGCAGGTGCTGCTGCTTCCCTCCGCGCCGCCCTGGGCCGCCGCGATGAACCCGGCGCGCCGGC
>JBJMTY010000059.1:0-5879 GCA_045811445.1 Allosphingosinicella sp.
CCCGAGGACATCATCTTCGACCCGAACATCTTCGCCATCGCCACCGGCATCGACGAACATCGCCGCTACGCCCTGGACTTCATCGAGGCGTGCCGCGAGATCAAGGCGCGCTGCCCGCACGTCCACATTTCAGGCGGCCTTTCGAACCTCAGCTTCTCGTTCCGCGGCAACGAGCCGGTGCGCCGGGCGATGCACTCGATCTTCCTCTATCACGCCATCCCCGCCGGGCTCGACATGGCGATCGTCAATGCCGGCCAGCTCGACGTCTACGACACGATCGATCCCGAGCTTCGCGAGGCCTGCGAAGACGTGATCATGGACCGGCGCCCAAAAGCCGGGGGGGATTCGACCGAGCGGCTGGTGACCTTGGCCGAGAAGTTCCTCGGCTCCGATCCGGTGCGCGAGAAGGCCGAGGCCGAATGGCGCGGATGGGACGTCGGCAAGCGGCTCGAGCACGCCCTCGTCAAGGGCATCGACGCTTATGTCGTCGACGACACCGAGGAAGCGCGCCAGACCGCCGAGCGGCCGATCCACGTCATCGAAGGGCCTCTGATGGACGGCATGAACGTCGTCGGGGACCTGTTCGGATCGGGCAAGATGTTCCTCCCCCAGGTCGTCAAGTCGGCCCGGGTGATGAAGAAGGCCGTCGCCCACCTCATCCCGTTCATCGAAGCGGAAAAGGAGAAGACCGGCGCCACCCAGGGCAAGGGCCGGATCGTCATGGCCACCGTCAAGGGCGACGTCCACGACATCGGCAAGAACATCGTCGGCGTCGTCCTCCAGTGCAACGGCTTCGAGGTGATCGACCTCGGCGTGATGGTGCCGTGGGCCGACATCCTCAGGGCCGCCAACGAGAACAATGCCGACATGATCGGGCTCTCCGGCCTGATCACGCCTTCGCTCGACGAGATGGTGACGGTGGCCGGCGAGATGGAGCGGGCGGGGATGACGCTGCCGCTGCTGATCGGCGGCGCGACCACCAGCAAGGTCCACACCGCTTTGCGCATCGACCCCGCCTATACCGGCCCCGTCCTCCACGTCCTCGACGCGAGCCGCGCGGTCGGCGTCGCCTCTTCTTTGGTCTCGGACACGCAGAAAGAGCCGCTGATCGCGAAGACCGCCGAGGAGTATGAGGCGACGCGGCAGGCGCGCGCCCGTTCGGGCCAGAGCGAATTGTCGAGCCTCGACGAAGCCCGCGCCAACGCCTTCCCCTACGATCCGGCAGGCAAGGCCCCCGCGCCCGCCCGGCCCGGCCTCACCCATTTCGGCGAATGGCCGCTGCGCGACTTGCGCGCCTCGATCGACTGGACGCCTTTCTTCCGCGCCTGGGAGCTGGCCGGCAATTATCCCGCCATCCTCGAGGATCCCGTCGTCGGCGAGAGCGCGACGAGCCTGTTCAACGACGCCAATGCGATGCTCGACCGGATGATCGCCGAGCATTGGCTGACGCCGCGCGGCACGGTCGGCCTGTGGCGCTGCCGCCGCGAGGGCGACGACGTCTTCGTCCTCGCCTCGAACGAGGAGACGCGGCTCCCCTTCCTGCGCCAGCAGGTCAAGAAGCGCGAAGGCCGCCCCAATATGTGCCTCGCGGATTTCATCGATCCCGAAGGCGAGGATTGGATCGGCGGCTTCGCCGTCGCCATTCACGGGCTGGACGAGCCTTTGGCGCGCTTCAAGGCGCAGAATGACGATTATTCCGACATCCTGCTCAAGGCGCTGGCCGACCGGCTGGCGGAAAGCTTCGCCGAGACCCTCCACGCCCACGTCCGCAACAGCGTCTGGGGCTATGCCGAGGAGCATCTCACCAACCAGCAGCTGATCCGCGAGAAATATGAGGGCATCCGTCCCGCGCCCGGCTACCCCGCCTGTCCCGACCACAGCCTCAAGCCGGTCCTGTTCGACATGCTCGGCGGCGAGCCGTCGGGCGTGACGCTGACCGACAATTTCGCGATGCTGCCCACCTCGGCCGTCTCCGGCTTCTATTTCGCCCACCGCGACAGCCAATATTTCGGCGTCGCCCGCATCGGCCGCGACCAGCTCGAAGACTATGCCGCCCGCCGCGGCGTCAGCGTCGAGGAAGCCGAGCGCTGGCTGAGGCCCAACCTCGACTAAAGCCCCTCCCCTGAATGGGAGGGGCTAAGGAAGGGGCGGCTTCCCGTCCCATCGCGGGGCGGCAAGGCAGTCAACCTCGTTCCGGCCTCGACTCCCTCCGCCGGCCGGGCAATCCCGCTTCGCATGAAGCGCTTGCTCGCCTTGGCCTTGATCTCCGCCGCCGTCTCCGCGCTCGCGCAGGGCGGCGCGCCGTTCACGGTGCAGGAGACCGGTCGCGGCTACGGGTCGTTGCAGCAGGCGGTCGATGCGATCGGCGGCGGCAGCGGCACGATAATCATCGCGCCCGGCCGCTACCGCCAGTGTGCGGCCCAGCATGACGGCGACATCGCCTTCGTCGCCGCGGAGCCGGGGACGGCGGTGCTCGACGGCGTCGCCTGCGAAGGCAAGGCGGCCCTGGTGCTCGACGGGCGCCGGGCGCGGGTCGAGGGCCTCGTCTTCCAGAATCTGCGCGTGCCTGACGCCAACGGCGCCGGCATCCGCCTTGAATCGGGCAATCTGGTCGTGCGCGAATCGATGTTCCGCGATTCGGAAAGCGGCATCCTCTCCGCCGCTGATCCGGGCTCGTCGATCCTCGTCGAGCGATCGACCTTTTCGGGCCTCGGCCGCTGCGACCGCGGCCTCTCCTGCGCGCACAGCATCTATATCGGCGATTACGGCGCGCTCGCCGTCCGCCGCTGCCGCTTCGAGCGGGGGCGGGGCGGCCATTACGTCAAGAGCCGGGCGCCGCGCATCGAAGTGAGTGATTCGAGCTTCGACGACAGCGCCGGCCACACCACCAACTACATGGTCGACCTTCCCGCCGGCGCGACCGGGACCATCGCCCGCAACGTCTTCGTCCAGGGGGCGGACAAGGAGAATTACAGCGGGCTCATCGTCGTCGGCGCCGAAGGCGTGAAGCACAGCGCGGCCGGGCTCGCGGTCGAGGGCAACGACGCCTCGCTGGCGCCCGCCATGGAGCACGGCACGACCTTCCTGGTCGATTATACCGGCGACCGGCTCCGCCTCGGCGCCAACCGCCTCGGCCCCCGCATCGCCCGCTTCGAGACGCGCTAGGGGCTAGGCTCCCGCGTCGAGCAGGGCGGCCAGCCAGTCGTTCACCTGCGTGTCGAAAACCAGGTGGACGCGCGCGCTCGGACCGCGATTGTGGACGCCGTGCGGCTCCGACAGGCGCAAATACCAAACGCTTCCGGCCGCCATCTCCACCCGCGTGCCGGCGAGGCGGAAGTCGACGTCGGGCGAGGTCGCGACCGGCACGTGCAGGCGCGCATAGCCGTCCTCGGCGAGCAGCTCGGGGTCGCGATGCTCGCGGATCACTGAGCCCGGCCCGAGCCGCATCAGCCGCGCCGACAGGATCGGGCATTCGAACGAGGCGAGCAAGGCGGCGAAAGCCGGCGCCGCGGCGAGCAAAGGCGTATCGCGATAGCCGTCGTGCAGGATGGGCGCGCCGATCATCCGGATCGGGTGGGTCTCGCCGGCCGGCGCGCGCAGCGGCAAGGCGGTCCATTCCCCTTCATAATTGTCTCGGACGAAATGGCGCGTCCAGGCCTCACGCTCCAGCGCGGCGAGGTCGGCGGCGAGCGGCGCCGGATCGAAGGCGAGCGGCAGGCGCACGCGGTCGGGCCAGGGGCCCCATGCCGTCCGCTCCATCACGCTCGCCATCCGCCGCTTCCCCTTTGCGCGCGAAGGCTACCGCGCCTCGCCGCGCTTGGGTAGGGAGGTCGCCGATGCGGGACCCCATTTCCGACGATTGCGGCGCCTTCGCGCGCTTCGAGGCGATCCTCTTCGCCGACGAAGCGCTGCAACAGGCGCTGGCGGAGCCGGTGCGCGAGGATGCGTTCGTCGCCGCCGCCGTCGAGGCCGCCGCCGCGCGCGGCGTCGCGCTTCAGCCCGAGGCGCTCGCCCGCCGCCTTCGCCCGGACCCGGTCGGCCTCGCCGCTTTGCTCGGCTCCGCGCCGCTCCGCGATGCGCCCCCGCCCGGCGACTGGCTCCCGATCGGCGCCGTTCCGACGATCGGGGGGGCGCTGCGAATCGAATGGGCCCATTTCGCCGGCTCGCCGCTCGCCGAATCCTTTTACCACGTCTCGGCCCAGCGGGCGCGGGCGCGGCCGTTCAACGCCGCGTTCGGCTGCACGACCCCGCTCGTCCGCGACGATGCCCGCGCGCCCGACGGCATCGTCTTCCACCAGTCGCGCTGCGGCTCGACCGCGCTCTCCCGCATGCTCGGGGCGCTGCCCAATGCGGTGTCGCTGTCGGAAGCGGCGCCGGTGGATGCGGTGCTGCGGCTGGGCGACGGCGCCGACCGGGTCTCGGCGCTGCGCTCGATCCTCGCGCCGTTCGGGCGCCGCGCGGAGCAAGGCGGAGGGCCCTTCTTCGTCAAGGCGGACGGCTGGCACAGCCTGTTCCTGCCCGTCTTCCGCGCCGCTTTTCCGGAAACGCCCTGGATCTTCCTGTTCCGCGATCCGGTGGAGATATTGGTGTCGCAGAGCCGCTCGCGCGGCGCGATCACGGTGCCCGCTCTGGTCGAGCCGGCCTTGTTCGGCCTCGACGGCGCGGGGAGCGCCCCGGCGGTGGAATATTGCGCGCGGGTGCTGGCGCGGATCGCCGAGGCGGCGCTCGATCATCGCGGGCTCGGCGGCGGGCTGTTCGTCGATTATGCCGATTTCCCGGCGGCGATCGCCGCGAAGATCCTGCCGCATTTCGGCGTGACGCCCGGCGCCGCGGGCCGCGACGCCATGGCCAAAGCGGCCGCCATCGACGCCAAATCCCCCTTGCAGCTTTTCACGCCCGACGCGGAGGCCAAAAGGCGCGACGCCCCCGAGGCCGTGCGGGTCGCCGCCGAGACGTGGATGCGGCCGGTCTATCGCCGCCTGGCCGAGGCCGCGGGGCAATGAGGCGCCTGCTCTTCCTGCTCGCTTTGGCCCTGGCCTGGACCGCGCCGGCCCGCGCCGAACGCCACATGGCGGTCTCGCTGGCCGCGGAGGCCTCCAGCGCGCCGGCAGGGTCGCGGGTGACCCTCGCCCTCGTCATGAAGCCCGAGCCCGGCTGGCACGGCTATTGGGAAAATCCCGGCGACGCCGGCGCGCCGACCCGGATCGCCTGGCGCCTGCCTGCCGGCGCGACCGCCGGGGCGCCCCGCTATCCGGTGCCGCAGCGCCTGCTCGTCGCGGGCATGATGAATTACGTCTATGAAGGCGAATATGCGGCGCTGATCGACCTGACGCTGCCGCCGGGCGCGGCCGCGGGGACGACGCTGCCGGTGGCGGCGAAGGTCGATTACCTCGTCTGCACCGACCGCATCTGCGTCCCCGAGAGCGCCGAGGTCTCGACGCGCGTGACGATCGGACCGGCCGGGCCACCGCGCCCGGAATTCGCGGCGTGGCGCGCCGCCTTGCCGCGGCCGCTGGGGGCGGAGGCGCGCTTCGAGCGCAAGGGCGCGACGCTTCGCCTCGGCATCCCGCTTCCCGCCGGCGCGCATGTCGACGAGGCCTATTTCTATCCGCTGACCGAGCGCGCCCTCGCCTACGCCGCGCCGCAAGCCGCCTCGCGCAACGGCGACTGGCTGATCCTCGAGACCCAGGCCGGCGACGATGCCCCCGCCGCCCTCGCCGGAATCCTCGCCATCGGCGGCGGCCAGGGGCTGAGCCTCACCGCGACGCCCGGCCCGGTCCCCGCCGCGGGCGCGCCGCTCGGCGGCACGGCGAAGGCCCCGGCCGGCCTCTCCACCGCCTTGCTCGCTTTGCTCGGCGCGGTGCTGGGCGGCCTCATCC
>JBJMTY010000060.1:0-2123 GCA_045811445.1 Allosphingosinicella sp.
GCCTTGACCGAGCTCGGGGAATTTCGTCTCGATGAAGCCGTCGATGCCGCGAACGAGAGCGAGTCGATGGTGAACGTGCTGTCGAGCAGCAACCTCATCCAGGACGACAATAGCACGGCCGTGCCCCCGCCCTGACCGCTGGAGATTTAGGCTCCCCTGATCGGTCTTGGCGTCCGGGCTGGGCGAAGGCCGTCCGTCACGGTCGCGCCAAGGCGTCGCGGCCTGCCTGCCGCGAGCGGCGCAGGTCGCGGCGTACCGAGGGGCCGGCGAGGTGCGCGTCCACCGCCTCGTGGCGCTCCCCCTTCAGCAAGGCCGCCAGCTCGGGCAGGGTCTCATAGGCGCCGAGGCGGGCGAGCTCGAAGGCCCGCTCGAGCGTGGACGGCCGGCTCATCGCCGAGGGGGGTACGGGAGTGGCGGCGCTCGCCATGTCAGCGCCCTCCGACGGCGGCGAGGCGGAGCCGCGCGTAGCGGTTGGCCATGCCGAGATGCTCGTCGCGCTCGCGTTCGCCGCGGCTGGCCGAGGCCATCCAGCGCGCGCCGGTCTCCAGCCGATGGTAACGCTCGGCTTCGGAGGCGTCGCACGAAGGCAGAGCGAGGCGGGCCCCTTCCTCCTGCGGGCGGCGAGCGGCGGCCGCGGCGCCGGCGGCCTTGATGCTGTAGCGCCCGGCGAGATCGAGGTGGACGAGCCGCGCCTCGGCGCTGCCCGCGCGGCGCGCGTTGGCGACGGACGCCCGCTTGCGGCTGAGCCAATAGGCATGTTCCATGCGATCACCTTCGTGCCTGGCAAGGAGAGCGCACTTGGTCTCTCGGTCACGGGATGCTTGCGGGACGATCAGGTGATGGGGCGGGGGTAGCAGGCTCGGGCGCGGATAGCCAGCGCGACGGCGGGTCCGCCGCCGTCGCCACCCGCCACCCTTCGGGCAGATAGTCGAGCGACATGTAATAATAGAAGGCGCACCGCCCGCCTTTGCCCCAGGTCGCGCCTTTCATGATGCCGAAGGCCATGGTGCCGGCGAAGACCGGCCCGCCGCTGTCGCCGCCGCCGCAGCCCGGGCCGGAGACCGTCACCCACGACGGCGCGCAGGGGCCCCCGCACAGCTGGCCCGGCGGCGCGAAGTCCGTCAGCTCGATCTCGCCGCACGAATAGCCGGTGCGCTCGCCGCGATGGCAGACGAAGTCGCCGGCGCGCGTCGCCGCGCGGCTGCGCGTGGCCGCCGGCACCCGCGCCGCCTCTTTCGCCGCGTCGGCGTAGAAAATTGGCTCGGAAGCGCCGTCCACCGCGTTGAGCTGCACGTCCTGGAAGCTCCAGCCCCATTGGCCGAGGAAGGGCAGCTCGGCGGTGCCGCCGCCCGGCTCGCGATAAATGAGGACGTCCGGGCAATGGGCGGCGGTGACGAGCCCGGTCCGCGCGCCGTCGCTGACCACGAAGCCCGCCGTGCAGACAGCGCGGCGCCCCGATACGGCATCGGTCCCCTCGACCCGCGCGCCGCCTTCGACCGAGGTGTCGGCGCTGCGGTCGACGAGCCGCACCGTGACCGGCACGCCCGCGATCCGCGCGGCGCGTTCGGCCGCGTCCGCCAGCGCCTCGTCCGAGGGCAGGTCGCCGAGCATCAGCAGCAAAGTGCCCGTGCGGGGATCGACGCCCATGCCGCGCGCCGCCGGGAAAGCCGCGCGGAGGCGCTCGCCGCGCGTCTCGATGGCGCGGACGATCCGCGCCCGCGTCGCCGGAGCGTCGGTGCTAAAGTGGATCGGCACCGCGAGCCCACCCGCCTCGGCCGCCTGGTCGGCGACGGGCCTGCCGGGTTCGGCGCAACTGGCCGACTATTGCACCTATGTCGAAGACGACGCCTGCGCCTGTGACCCGAGTTACGGCCAATATTGCGGCGATCTCGATGCGTCCTATTGCGCCGGCGCGACGTGCGGCAGCGCCTGCGCGATCGACTCATCCTGGAACGGGACCGGCTGCTGGTGCTCGGCCCTCTGTCGCTACACCGATGCCAATGGCAATCCCTTGGTCGGGTATTACCAGTGCTGCGATTGCATTTGTGGCGGTGCCGGCTGTTCCTGTCGGCAATTCCAGACGGTCCAGCAAGCGCCGCCGGCCGGACCCGCACCGCAACCGA
>JBJMTY010000061.1:0-11965 GCA_045811445.1 Allosphingosinicella sp.
AGCGACAAAATGAGCGAATGGCTCGAGGAGCATCCCGGCGACGCTCGGTCGATCATCCAGAAGGTGATCGATGCCGCGGCGGCGCGGGAAGCCGCGCGCAAGGCGCGCGAGGCGAGCCGCAAGTCGGTGCTCGGCATCGCCTCCTTGCCCGGCAAGCTCGCCGACTGCCAGGAGAAGGATCCGGCCAAGTCGGAGCTGTTCCTGGTCGAGGGCGACAGCGCCGGCGGCTCGGCCAAGCAGGGCCGCAACCGCGAGGTCCAGGCGATCCTGCCCCTGAAGGGCAAGATCCTCAACGTCGAGCGCGCCCGCTTCGACCGCATGCTCTCGTCGAAGGAAGTCGGCACCCTCATCCAGGCGATGGGCACCGGCATCGGCCGCGACGACTTCAACATCGAGAAATTGCGCTACCACAAGATCGTCATCATGACCGACGCCGACGTCGACGGCGCCCACATCCGCACCCTGCTGCTCACCTTCTTCTACCGGCAGATGCCCGAGATCATCGAGCGCGGGCACCTCTTCATCGCCCAGCCGCCGCTCTACAAGGTCGCCAAGGGGCGGTCGGAAGTCTATCTCAAGGACGACGCCAAGCTCGACGACTATCTGGTCGACGCCGGCATCGGATCGATGGTGCTGGAGACCGCGGAAGGGCCGCGCTCGGGCGAGGATTTGCGGCAGCTCGCCGAGCATGCCCGGCGGATGCGCAGCCTGATGCGCTACGTGCCGCGCCGCTACGATCCGGTCATCATCGAGGCGCTCGCTTTGTCCGGCGCGCTCAACCCCGATCTTCGCGACCGCGCCGCCGCCGCCGCGCGCACCGCCGCCTGGCTGCAGGCCGGCGACGCCGAGGCGCAGTGGACCGGAGAGATCGGCGCCGACGGCGACTATGTGCTGCGCCGGCTGTGGCGCGGCGTCACCGACCACCATGTCGTCGACCATAAGTTCGTCGCCTCGGCCGAGGCGCGCAAGCTCCACGGCCTCGCCGCCGAGCAGGCGCCGACCTACGCGTCCGCTTCGCGCTTCGTCAGCGTCAAGGGCGCCGCCGCGGCCGCCGCCGAAGAAGAGGAGGCGGCGCAGGAGGAGAACACGCCCGGCGCCGCGCTCGATCGCACGCCGGCCGACAAGGCGCCCGATCCCAAGGGCGCGCTCGTCCGCCGGCCGATCGAGCTGCTCGACGCGATCCTCGCCGCGGGGCGGAAGGGCCTCTCGATCCAGCGCTACAAGGGCCTCGGCGAGATGAACGCCGAGCAGCTCTGGGAAACGACGCTCGATCCGGACAACCGCTCGCTGCTGCGGGTGGAGGTCACCCAGGCCGACGTCGCCGACGAGATCTTCACGCGGCTGATGGGCGACGTGGTCGAGCCGCGCCGCGAATTCATCCAGGACAACGCGCTGAACGTCGCGAACCTCGACGTTTGAGCCGGCGTGAGGGGGCCTGAGCGATGGTCCCGCGCATCCTCCTCGACACGGCGCCTCTGCCTGGCGGCGGGGAGCTCCGCCTGGTGCGGCGCGGCGACGAATATTCGATCATGCTCGGCGCCGAGGAGCTGATGAACAGCCGGCGGAGCGGGTCGGAAGCGGCGCTTGCGGCCTTGGCCTGCGACGCCCTCGGCGACCGACCCGGGCCGCGCGTGCTGATCGGCGGCCTCGGACTCGGCTTCACCCTGCGCGCGGCGCTCGAGCGCCTGCCCGAGGACGCGGAAGTCGCGGTGGCGGAGCTGGTCCCCGCGGTGGTGCGATGGGCGCGCGGCGAGCTCGCGCACCTCCATGGCGCGAGCCTGGACGACAAAAGGGTCCGCATTCTCGAACAAGATGTTGCGGTGGCCATCGCCGACGGGCCGTGGGACGCGATCCTGCTCGACGTCGACAACGGCCCCGACGGGCTCACCCTCGCCTCCAACGACCGGCTCTATGCTGCCGAGGGACTGGCCGCGGCCCGGCACGCCCTTCGCCCCGGCGGCGTGCTTGCCGTCTGGTCCGCCGGACCTGACGCGGCGTTCACCGCGCGGCTCCGCCGTGCCGGCTTCCGGGTCGAGGCGCATGAGGCGCGCAGCGGCGCAGGACGGGGCGCCCGCCATGTCGTCTGGATCGCGGCCCGTGCCTGAGCCGATGAGCACGCTCCCCCCAGCCTATGAAGGCCCGCTGTTCGTCCCCGCTTATCGCCCCGCCGTCAGCGGACGCTGGGAGCTTCGCGTCATGGGCCTCGGCCCCGCGCCGGGCTATTGGAGCGGACCCAGGCTGATCGAGAACATGCCGGCGCTGCTGCGCGACACCGACACCTGGATGTCGATCACCCCGCTCGAGATCGAGAGCCAGGAGATCGGCATCGGCGCCGCCGCAGGCCATGTCCTCATCTTCGGCCTCGGGCTCGGCTGGGCCGCGGCGGCGACCTGCTGCATCCCCGCCGTCGAGCGGGTGACGGTGATCGAGCAGGATGCGGAAATCCTCGCCCTCCACGACGAGTTGCGGGTCTTCGACCAGCTTCCGGCCGATGCCCGGGCGAAGCTCGCCGTCGAGTGGGGCGACGCCTTCGCCTATCGCCCGACGGCCCCCGTGGACCTGTTGATGCCCGACATCTGGCTGCCTTTGGTCGGCGGCGACCGGGTGGACGACGTGCGGCGGATGCAGGCGAACGTCGCGGCGACGCGGGTCTATTTCTGGGGCCAGGAGCTGGAGATCGCCCGGCACGCGGCCGCCGCCGGGCTGGCCCTGGACGACGCGGGCATCGCCGCGACGGTCGCTGGGTTCGGCCTGCCGCTGGTCGGGCCGAGCCTTGCCGATTATTCCGCCAGAGTGGCGGCGGCCGCCGCGCAGTGGATGCGAGGCCGCTGGCTCAATCCCGGCGCATGAGGAAGGTCTTCGGGCGGCTCAGATCGCGATCGGACCGTCGGAATCGGGCTGCTCGGCCTCGTCGGGCGCGTCCCGCTGGGCCACGTCGCTGCGGGCCCAGCGCTCGGCGAGGCATTTGGCGAGCGCGGTGACGGCGGTCCGGCTGCCGGCCAGCGGCAGCGTATCGAAGCTGCGGCCGTTCTGGCTGATCCGCATGCCCCGCGCGCTGGTGAAAGCGGAGAGGAAGGCGCCGCTCGACCGGCCGCCCGGCGTCACCGTGAAGAACAGGCCCGGCCCGTCGCTGTCGATATGGGCGCGCGCCGTCGCCTCGACCGGATAGGCCTTGGCATTCTCGAAGCTCAGGTTGAGATCGTAGCTGCGCCCGTCCTGAAGCCCGTCCCATTCGCGATTCTGGAGCAGGAAGGCGAGCTTTTCGGCGCCGGCGAAGCCCCAGATGGTGAGCATCGTGCCTTGCGGGGAGGTCGCCTGCACCATGCAGCCGTTGGGCATCGCGGCCAGCGCCCAGCCGCCCATATTGGCGTCGGGCTCGGCGAATGCGGCGGAAGGGGCCGCGAGCAGCAACACAGCCATCATTTGCCGGAACATGCCGGGCTCCTTTCAGCCCCTCGCGCGTGGAAATGCGGTTCGGGTTCTCGCGATGGAGAACCTGCGGCCACGTTAATGGTTGCAGCGCCTTGGCGCCTCCCCAGTCGTGAGGAGGCTCAGCGGGCGAGGATTTCCTCGGCGACGCGATGGGTGCGCTCGTTGTCGACGTCGATGGCGAGCCGGCCGTCCCTGGCGACGAGGGCGCGGATCGAGATGCCGAAGCGGCGCGAGAAGTGGGCGAACATGCCCTCCAGCGTCAGCAGGCGCGAGACGTAGAGAAGCAAGGTGGCGAGGCCGAGCGCCTTGACCGCCCGGCGCTTGTGCTTGGCGAACTGGCCGCCGAGCCGGAAGCTGTCGGTTGCCCCCAATGCCCGCTCGCTCGCCAGCCAGAACAGGTTGCAGTTCGAATAAGCGCCGCCGCGGAAGGCGTAGAAGCGGCGCTGGCCGTCGGGATGGGCGGCGAGGATGTCCTCGCGCTCCGCCATCATCGCGACCGCGTCGGCGCCGGTGCGGACGCCTTCGTCGTGGATCGAGCGCATGCCTTCCGGCGTCATCAGCACGTTGTCGGCGGTGGTGATGAGCAAGGGGAAGCCGGTGGCGCGGCTCGCCTCGACGACGCTCTCGACGATGTTCGGCCGCGCCTCGAGCGGCGTCAGCCGCCCCGCCGCGGCGAGGCGAGCCACGGTCGGCTCGGCCGCGATCGCGGTGAAATCGTCGACCGAGACGTAGAGCGGCGCGTCGGGATAGGCCGCCTCGGCGATGCGCAGCACGCGCCCGACCATCGCTTCGCCGCGCACCGGCACCATCGCCTTGTGGCTCACCCCCGCCGCGGCGGCGAGCGGATCGGGCGTGGCCGAACGGCGGCCGGCGAGGACGAGGATGGCGGGGCTCATCCGCTCCCTAAGCCGCCCCGCCGCGTGCTTGGCAAGGCCTAGCGGCCGGTGGAGGGGCTGCCGCCCTTGTCGGCCAGATCCACCAGGCGCAGGAACTCGCCGCGCCAATAATCGCCCGCGGCCGAGGAGGCGGCGAGCCTGCGCGCGTCGGCGAAGGCAAAATCCTTGAGCCACGGATCATGCCGCAGCTTCTGGCCGAAGCCCGCGACCGCGGCGGCGAAGGCCGTGTCGCCGTGCGGCGGCTCCGCCGAGGCGACGAGGCTTGCCGCAATCGGCTGCTCGATGAGCTTCGATTCGCGCGCGTCGGGCAGCTTGTAGCGCAGCCGCAGCCAGGCGAGCTGGCCGTTCGCCGCGCCGGCCGCGTCGCGCCGGTTGGCCGGGAAATGCCGGTCCGGAAGCCAGCCCTTCGCGCCGGCGGGGACGATCTCGTACAGCGCGGTCACCTGGTGGCTGGCGCCGATGTCGCCCGCGTCTACCTTGTCGTTGGAGAAGTCCTGCTCGGTCAGCGCGCGGTTCTCATAGCCGATCAGCCGGTATTCGCGCACATAGGCCGGGTTGAACTCGACCTGCACCTTGACGTCCTTGGCGATGGTGAAGAGCGTCGACGACAGCTCGTCGGCCAGCACTTTCTGCGCCTCGCGCGGGCTGTCGACATAGGCGTAATTGCCGTTTCCGTGGTCGGCGATCTGCTCCATCATCGCGTCGTTGAAATTGCCGGTGCCAAAGCCGAGCGTGGTCAGGGTGATGCCCTTGTCGCGCTCACGTTCGACCAGCCCGATGAGCGCGCGCGTGTCGGTGACGCCGACATTGAAATCGCCGTCGGTGGCGAGGAAGATGCGGTTGATGCCGCCCTCGATCCTGTTCTCCTCGGCCACCCGGTAGGCGAGCGCGATGCCCTCCCCGCCCGCCGTCGAGCCGCCGGCGTAGAGCCGCGAGAGGGCGGCGACGACCTTCTCCTTGTCCCAGGTGGGCCGGAGGACGAGGCCGGCACTGCCCGCATAGACGACGATCGACACCCGGTCGCGGGGCGTCAGCTGCTCGGCGAGAAGCGCGAGCGAGCATTGGACGAGCGGCAGCTTGTCCGGCTCCTCCATCGAACCGGAGACGTCGACGAGAAACACGAGGTTGGCCGCCGGCCGCTCGCTCCGCGCGACGTCATAGACCCTGAGTCCGATCCGCAGCAGACGGGTCTCGGCGTTCCACGGCGTCACCGCGACGTCGGTGGTGACCGAGAAGGGGCGCGCGCGATCGGCGGGCAGCGGGTAATCGTAGCGGAAATAGTTGAGCAGCTCTTCGGTGCGGACCGCGTCCGGCGGCGGCATCTCGCCGGCCGTGAGCATGCGACGGACGTTGGCGTAGCTGCCGGTGTCCACGTCGACCGCAAAGGTGGAGACCGGCGCGTCGGCGACCGCCTGGACCGTCGAAACCGCATTCGCGGCGTAACGTTCGCGGTTTTCGGGCGAACGCGCATAGCCGCCGACCCGGCTTCCGGAGATCACGATCCCCTGAGAGGCAAAGGATTGCGGCAGGTTGTTGATCAAATCCGCCGTCGGGGCTGGAGAGGGCGGAGGCGGTGGCGGAGGCGCGAGTGGCGCGTAGGCGACATTGCCCCGGGAATTGCTTCGCTCCTCCCGCTCCCGGAAGCCGTCCGTCATCCGCCGGCAGAAAAGATCGGGGTCGATCGCCGCGGCGGCCGGCTCTGCGCGCGCGATCGGCGCGGCCATCGGGGTGGAAGCGGGTGCGGCCAGCAGCCCGGCGACCGCGATCAGGGGAAGCAGGCGCATGATCCCTCCTCGGCTCCTATCGATGTAACAATATTACATCGCCGCCCGCGATTGGCAAATGGTTTTCGGCAGCGGCGGCCTCAGGCGGCGCGGCCGATCGCCATCTGGCGGCGGCGCTGCACCGACGAGCCGAGGCCGATCGCCTCGCGATATTTGGCGACGGTGCGGCGGGCGATGTCGAAGCCTTTGGCGCGCAGCAGCTCGACGAGCTGATCGTCGGAGAGGATCGCGTCGGGGCGCTCGGCCGCGATCAAGGCCTTGATGTGGCTCTTCACCGCCTCCGCCGAAACCGCGTCGCCGCCGTCGGCCGACTGGATGCCGCTGGTGAAGAAATATTTGAGCTCGTAGAGGCCGCGTTCGCAGGCGAGATATTTGTTCGAGGTGACGCGGCTCACCGTCGACTCGTGCATGCCGATCGCTTCGGCGACCTGGCGCAGGGTGAGCGGCCGCAGCCGGGCGACGCCGTGGCGGAAGAAGCCGTCCTGCTGCTTGACGATCTCGGTCGCCACCTTGACGATCGTCCGCGCCCTCTGGTCGAGCGCCTTGACCAGCCAATTCGCGCTTTGCAGGCATTCCGACAGCCAGGCCTTGGACCGCCGGTCCTGCGCGCCGCCGGACAGCTCGGCATAATAGGTCCGGTTGACGAGCAGGCGGGGAAGCGTGGCGGAGTTGAGCTCGATCACCCAGCCGGCGGCGCGGCGGGCGACGAACACGTCGGGCACCGCCGCTTCCACCCTGTCGCCGCCGCCGGAATAGCGGCAGCCGGGCTTGGGGTCGTAGGCCCTGAGCTCGCGGATCATGTCGGCCAGATCCTCGTCGTCGACGCCGCAGATGCGGCGCAGCGCACCGAGATTGCCCTTGGCGAGATAATCGAGATTGTCGATCAGCCGGGCCATGGCCGGATCGTAGCGATCGGCCTCGCGGGCCTGGATGGCGAGGCATTCGGCCAGCGAACGCGCCGCGACGCCGGCGGGATCGAAGGCCTGGACGATGGCGAGAACGCGCTCGACGTCGCCGAGCGGCACGCCGACGCGCCGGGCGAGGTCGAGCAGAGGCACGCAAAGGTAGCCGGTCTCCTCGATCTGTTCGACGATGTGGCGCGCAATGGCGAGATCGGCGCCGGACAGGCGCTCGCCGGCCTGCGCCAGCAGATGCTCGTGCAGCGAGAGCCCGTCCGCGGCGAAGCTGTCGAAATCGGGCCCCTCGCCTTCCGCGCCGCCGCCACCGCCCATCCCTTCGAGGCGGAGCGAGCCGTCGAGGCCGCGGTCCGAGGCGCTGTCCTGGTGGAAATTCTCGTCGTCCACGTCGATGTCGAGCGGCGCGTCGGCGGCGCCCTCGCCCTTCAGGATCAGGGCGTCGGCGGTGACCGGCTCGCCGTCGTCCCGCGCCGGGGCCTGGTCGAGGTGCTCGGCCGGCGCCTCGTCCGGCTCGCCGGCCGCGCTCTCCAGCAGCGGATTCTTCTCGATCTCCTCGGCGATGAAGCTCTCCACCTCGAGGTTCGACAGCGCCAGCAGCCGGATCGCCTGCTGGAGCTGCGGCGTCATCACCAGCGATTGGCTCTGCCGAAGGTCGAGGCGGGGGCCGATCGACATCGCGGCGGCTAGAGCTCGAAGCTCTCGCCGAGATAGAGGCGGCGGACGTTGGCGTCGGCGACCAGAGCGGCGGGGCTGCCGGCGAACAGCACCTGGCCGTCGTAGATGATCGCGGCGCGGTCGACGATGTCCAGCGTCTCGCGGACATTGTGGTCGGTGATGAGGACGCCGATGTCGCGCTTCTTCAGCTCGCGGACCAGCTCGCGTATGTCGGAGATCGAAATGGGGTCGATGCCGGCGAACGGCTCGTCGAGCAGCATGATCGAGGGATCGGCGGCGAGCGCCCGGGCGATCTCGCAGCGCCGCCTTTCGCCGCCCGACAGCGCCATGGCGGGCGCGTCGCGCAGATGGGCGATGTGGAACTCGCCGAGCAATTGCTCGAGCCGCTCGCGCCGCACCGCCTTGTCGGGCTCGGCCACTTCGAGCACCGCCGAGATGTTTTGGGCGACGGTGAGGCCGCGGAAGATCGAGGTTTCCTGCGGCAGATAGCCCAGGCCGAGGATGGCGCGGCGATACATCGGCAGCCCGGTAATGTCGTTGCCGTCGAGCAGGATGCGGCCGCTGTCGGGCTTCACCAGGCCCATGATCGAATAGAAGCAGGTGGTCTTGCCGGCGCCGTTGGGGCCGAGCAGGCCGACCACCTCGCCGCGTGCGACGCCGAGCGACACTTCCTTCAGCACCACCTTGCGATCGTAGGACTTGGCGATCGAGACGACCGAAAGGCCGCGGGTCAAGGCGTCGCCTCCCCCGGTTGCGTCCGTCCGCTGAATGAGGGCCGCCTCGTTCAAGTCTCGCTCCCGCCTGACGCCTCATCTAGAGGCGCGCGCCGCCCGCCTCAACTGGCAAGCTTCGTGCATGGAGGTTAAATTTCGGCAGGGAAGCGGAAAAGCGGCGGTCAGCCGCCCTGCTGCGGCACGGTGAAGCGCCCGGTGACGCGGCCGCCGCTGCCCGGCCCGCCGCCGTCGACCACCGCGCGGCCGGAGCGCAGGTCGATGACCAGCCGGCCGCCTTTGACGTGCGAATCGCCGCGCACCAAGGTAACGCCGCCGACCAGGGTGATGAGCCGCTTGTCGATGTCGTAAATGCCGACCTCGCCGCTGGCTTTCTCGCCGGGGCTGGTGACGGTGACCCCTCCCGTGGCGTCGATGCGCTTGATCTTGACCCCGCCGGCATTGGCGTAGGCGACGGTGATGCGCGGCGCGGTGAGCGTCATCTCGGCCTGGCGGGCGACGACGCTGCCGGTGAACATGGCGCGGTCGGCGCGTTCCTGGACCTCGATCCGGTCGGCGGAAATGTCGACCGGCGCGTTGGTGTTGTGGCCCTTCAGCGCCGAGCCTTGGGCGAAGGCCGTCGAACCGCCGAGGAGGGCGAGCGCACCGAGGGCGAGGAAACGAAGGCTCATTTCTTCCCCCTGAGGCCGCCCTGCTCGATATGCAAGTGGGCGCGGCCGCCCAGGCTCACCCGCTTGCCCGGCAGGTCGGCCGCCAGCGAGCCGGCCGAGAAGGTGCCGATCGGCATCTTGCCGTGGACGCCGTTCGCGCCGGTGAGGCGGTGGGTGTTGAAGTCGAGCTTCACGTCGCTGGTCTCGAGCCGGTAGCCGTTGGCGCCGTTGACGGTGACGGGCCCGACCACATCGGCCTTCTGCTGGTCCATATGATAAAGCGCCCGATCCGCCCCGATCGTCGCCGGGCCGTCCTTGAGCTGGATCTGGGCGGCCATGCCGGCAATATCGACGATGGGGACGCTCGACGTCTTCTGGATTGCCTTTTGCGCGTCCACCACGAACGGCCGGCCCTGGTCGTCGACGCCGCGATAGCGGGCGGCCTGGGTCTTGAGCCGCTCGTGGGCGACGTCGACCTTCTTCTTGTCGAGCAGGAAGCTCACTTCCTTGTTCTTGCTGAGCGGCGACAGCAGCAGATAGGCGAGCAGCACCCCCACGCCGGCGGGGAGCGCCAGCTTCATCAGCCTGACCAGCCAATCGTGCGCGCCGCCGGGCGCCGCCCAGCCGCGCTTCATCACCCGGTCGCGCTCGGCCAGCTCAGACATGGGCGAAGATGTCGACTTCCCCCCAGCCCGCGAGGTCGAGCAAAGCCCGGTGCGGCAGGAAGTCGAAGCAGGCCTGGGCGAGCGCCGTCCGGTTCTCGCGCGCCATGCGCTCGTCGAGCTTCTCCTTCATCTGATGAAGGTAGCGCACGTCGGAGGCGGCATAATCCTTCTGGGCGTCGGAGAGATCGGGGGCGCCCCAGTCGGAGCTCTGCTGCTGCTTCGAGATGTCGACCTGCAGCAGCTCCTTGATCAGCTCCTTGAGCCCGTGGCGGTCGGTATAGGTGCGCACCAGCCGCGAGGCGGTCTTGGTGCAATAGACCGGCCCCGCCATCACCCCGAGATAGGCGTACATGATGGCGAGGTCGAAGCGGGCGAAATGGTAGAGCTTGAGCCGGCCGGGATCGGCCAGCACCGCCTTCAGGTTCGGCGCGGCATAGTCGCTGCCCGGGCCGAAGCGGACGAGATGCTCGTCGCCGCGCCCGTCGGAAATCTGGACGAGGCACAGCCGGTCGCGGCCGGGCTGGAGCCCCATCGCCTCGGTGTCTACGGCCACCGGGCCCTCGGCGAGGACGCCCGCGGGCAGATCCTCCTCATGGAAATGGACGGTCATGCAAGGCAGATAGGCCGAAGCGGCCCTCGCCTCAATGCCCGCCGCCTTTGCGGCTCCGCCGTCGCGCCGCCATGTTGAGCGCCTCGACCCCGGCCGAGAAGGCCATGGCGGCGTAGATATAGCCCTTGGGAACGTGGACGCCGAACCCTTCCGCGATCAGCACCGCGCCGATCATCAGCAGGAAGCCGAGCGCCAGCATGACCAAAGTGGGGTTGCGGTTGATGAAGTTGGCGACCGGGCCCGAGGCGAACAGCATCACCGCGACGGCGACGATGACGGCGATGACCATGATCAGCAATTGCTCGGTCATGCCGACGGCGGTGAGGATCGAATCGACCGAGAAGACGATGTCCAGGAGGACGATCTGGATCACCGCCGCGGAGAAGCCGAGCGCGGCCGGCGAGGTGTCGAACACATCGTCCTCCTCACCGGGCTGGACGTTGTGGTGGATCTCCTTGGTCGCCTTCCAGACCAGGAACAGGCCGCCGGCGATGAGGATGAGGTCGCGCCAGGAAAAAGCGGTCTCGAAGCTCGGATCGCCGTGCGGGCCCGGCGCGCCGGTGATCCCCAGGTCGAAGACGGGTGCGGTGAGGCCGACCAGCCAGGCGATCATCGAGAGCAAGGCGAGCCGCATTACCAAGGCAAGGCCGATGCCGAGCCGCCTCACCCTGGCGCGCTGCGCCTCGGGCAGCTTGTTGGAGAGGATCGAGACGAAGATGAGGTTGTCGATGCCGAGCACGATCTCCATCACGACGAGCATCGCCAGCGCGGCCCATGCCGCCGGCTCGGCGAAGATCGAAAAGGCGCTGAGCATCGGTTCTTCTCTCCCTGTTTCGCGGCCGCTTCCTGCCGCGGATCGGGCCGCCGGGCCAGTCCTTCCGGCCCGAAAACCGGGCTTCTCCCGGAATCCGCTCGCCGCTGGGCTTGTTTTAGGCTATGTGATTCGGGAGTGCGCCGTCAGTTTGGCGCATGAGGCCGTTTGCGCTTTCAGCCCAGCGCTTGTGGTTCTGAGGGAGACAGGGGCGCTGGAAAGTAATTGACGACCATGGGTTTCGACAGAGGGCGCCGCGGAGAGCGCGGCGGGCGCGGCAGAGACAAGCGCGACGGTTTCGGCGACGACAATTTCTATGCAGGCGGCGGTGACGACCGAGGCGGCGGCGGTGGCGGCGGCTATCGCGGCGGCGGTGGCGGCTTCGGCGGCGGCGATCGCGGCGGGTTCGCCGGCGGCGGCGACCGAGGCGGCTTCGGCGGCGGCGGCGGCGGGTTCCGCAGCGGCGGCGGTGGTGGCGGCGGCTTCGGCGGCGGTGGCGGCGGTGGCGGCGGCTTCCGCGGCGGCATGCCCCCGCAGGTCGTCGGCGAAGGCAAAGGCGTCGTCAAATTCTTCAACGGGCAGAAGGGCTTCGGCTTCATCGACCGCGACGACGGCCGCGAGGACGAGTTCGTCCACATCTCCGCCGTCGAGCAGGCAGGCCTCACCGGCCTCGCCGAGGGCCAGCCGCTCGAATTCACCCTCGTAGATCGCGGCGGCCGGGTCTCGGCGACGGACCTCAAGATCGAGGGCGATCCGCTCCCGGTCGAGGATCGCGGGCCTCCGCGCGAGCGCAG
>JBJMTY010000062.1:0-3524 GCA_045811445.1 Allosphingosinicella sp.
CTGTGGGCGAAGCCCATGGGGAGGGGGACCATGCGAAGCATGGTGGAGGGGCCGACGGCGCCCCCAGCCCCTCCACCACGCTTCGCGCAACGGCTGCTGCGCAGCCGGTTCCGGCTCTCGGCAGTCCCCAGGACTGCCGACCCGCCTACACCTCCCTCCCCATCGCTGCGCGACGGGGAGGACTGGAATTGCACCCCCCTCACCGCCCGCTCCATTTCACCACATAGGGGCTGCGGTGGAGATAGGGGTTGCGGCGGGTGAAGGCGAGCAGCAGGCCCATGCCGATCGACAGCGCCACCATCGACGAGCCGCCGTAGGAGATGAAGGGCAGGGTCATGCCCTTGGACGGCGCGAGCTGGACGTTGACCGCCATGTTGATCAGCGCCTGCATGCCGAACTGGCAGACCAGGCCCGCGGCGGCGAGGACGACGAACGCGTCCTCCTCGTGCAGCAGGCGGATCAGCACCCGCACGACGATGGCGAGATAGATGATCGCGATGGCGAGGCAGGCGATGATGCCGAACTCCTCGCCGATCACCGAGAAGATATAGTCGGTGTGCGGCTCGGGGAGCAGGAATTTGTGCGTCCCGGCCCCCGGCCCGGCGCCGAACAGGCCGCCGGCGGTCAGGGTGCGGATCGCCGATTCGGTCTGGTAATTGCCGCCATGGTCGAACAGGAAGCCGTCGATCCGGATATGAGCGACCGGGTAGAAGAAATAAGCGAGGATCACGACCGCGATCGCGCCGACTCCCAGCACCGCCAGGAAGCGCATCGGCGCCCCGGACAGAGCGAGCAGCAGCACCCAGACCGAGGCGAAGATCACCGTCTCGCCGAAATTGGGCTGCTTCATCAGGAGCAGGGCGACGAGGCCGGTGACGATGCCCGACAAGGGCACGACCGGCAGGCTCTCGTCCTGGTGCTTGAGCGAGAGCAGCCAGGCGATCGAGACGATGAACAGGGGCTTCAGGAACTCGGACGGCTGGAACTGGAGGAAGCCGACGCCGAGCCAGCGCCGCGCGCCGTTCACTTCCGGCCCGATCACCGGCACCAGGAACAGGAGGCCGGTGAAGAACACCGCGCCGACGAGGCACAGCCGCCGCGCCTTGGCTCGCGGCAGCATCGAGACCGCGATCATCACCGGCAGCGCCAGCATGATCCAGATCATCTGCCGGTAGAAATAATGGAGCGGCGCATAGGTCAGCCCCGCGCCCGAATAACGTTGCCCGGCGGCCGGCGAGGCGGCGGCGACCGCGATCAGCCCGATCGCGATCAGCACCGCGACGAACAGCAGCAGCACGCGGTCTATCTCCCAGAACCAGCGCCCGGCGGCGCTGCGGTCGGAGCGGCCGAGCCGGTTGGCGCTCTTCGCCTTGATCGTTCCCATCACCCCCATCACAACGCCTCCACCGCGGCCCGGAACGCTTCGCCCCGCGCCTCATAGTCCCGAAACTGGTCGAAAGACGCGCAAGCCGGCGACAACAAGACAACTTCGCCAACTTTCGCCGCGCCCGCCGCCTCTCTGACGGCGGTCTCCAGAACCCCGCATTGTTCCACACGAATCCGCTTGCGCAGCACTTTCGCGAACATCCCGCTCGCCTCCCCGATCGTATAAGCCGCCCGCACATGGCCGAGCCACGGCTCGCACGCCGCGAGGTCGTCGCCCTTCGGCCGCCCGCCCAGAATCCAGTGGATCGCCGGGTAAGCGGCCAGCGCCGGCGCCGCCGAGGTGGGATTGGTCGCCTTGCTGTCGTTGACGAACAGCACCCCGTCCCGCTCGCGCACCCGCTCCATGCGGTGCGGCAGGCCGGGATAGGTTTCGAGCCCGCGCGCGACGGCGTCGTCGCTCACGCCCAATTCCCGCGCCACCGCCACCGCCGCCGCGACGTTCTGCGCGTTGTGCGGCCCCTGCAGCGACGGCCAGCGCGCCTGCTCCTTCGCGTCCGCGGCCGAGACGAGGATCCTGCGGCCGGCGACGAGCCCGGCGATCGCCCGCGTGTAATCGTCGTCGGCCGCGATCACCGCGGCGTGCTCCGGCGACTGCATCGCGAACAGCCGCGCCTTGGAGGCGGCATAATCGTCCATGCCGTCATAGCGATCGAGATGGTCGGGCGAGACGTTCAAGAGCACCGCCACGTCGCAGTCGAGGCTCTGCGTCAGGTCGATCTGGTAGCTGGAGAGCTCCAGCACATAGACGCCGGCCCCATTTTCATTTGGCGTCAGCGGGTCCTGGGCCAGGATCGGCAGGCCGATATTGCCGCCCATGCGGGCGGGGATGCCGGCGGTCTCGAGGATGTGGTGGACGAGCGCGGTGGTGGTCGACTTGCCGTTGGTGCCGGTGATGCCCACCAATTTGTGCGGCGGCAGGCTCGGCCGGGCTTGGGCGAAGAGCTCGACGTCGCCGATCAGCGGCACGCCCGCCTCCCGGGCACGAGCGGCGATCGGGTGGCGATTGAGCGGCACGCCGGGCGAGACAACGATCCCGGCGAAGCCGTAGAGCGAGGTCGAAAGCGGATCGGCGATGCGAAGTGCCTCCCCATGCGGCGCATGGGGAGGGGGACCACCCGCAGGGTGGTGGAGGGGTGGCAGGCCGAGGCTTTGGCCGTCGAGCGCAAGTTCCGCCGAGGTCGGATCGATTACCCCTCCACCACCCTCCGGGTGGTCCCCCCCCCCACGGCTCCGCCGCAGGGAGGCAAGGTGCGCCCGCGCTTCCGCTTTCTCGTCCCACGCCATGACGTTCGCGCCGCTCGCCAGCAGGGCCTCGACCGTGGCGAGGCCCGACCGCGCCAGGCCGTAGACGGCGTAGCTCTTGCCGGAAAAGGCGGGGGTCGCGATCACCGCAGCTTCAGCGTCGAGAGGCCGGCCAGCGCCAGCACGAAGGCGACGATCCAGAAGCGGATGACCACGGTCGGCTCCGACCAGCCCATCTGCTCGAAATGATGGTGGATCGGCGCCATCTTGAACACGCGCTTGCCGGTCCGCTTGTAGAAGAAGACCTGGATGATGACGCTCATCGCCTCGACCACGAACAGGCCGCCGATGATGCCGAGCACGATCTCGTGCTGGGTCGCCACCGCGATCGAGCCCAATGCGCCGCCGAGCGCGAGGCTGCCCGTGTCCCCCATGAAGACGGCCGCCGGCGGGGCGTTGAACCAGAGAAAGGCGAGGCCCGCGCCGACGATCGCCGAGCAGAGCACGGTGAGGTTGCCGACGCCGGGCACGTAGGGGATGCCGAGATAGGCCGCGAACTTGGCGTTGCCGACCCGATAGGCGATGATCCAGAAGCGGATGACGACGGTCGGCTCGGACCAGCCCAATTGCTCGAAATGATGGTGGATCGGCGCCATCCTGAACACCCTTTTGCCGGTGCGCTTGTAGAAGAAGACCTGGATGATCACCGACATCGCCTCGACGACGAAGACCCCGCCGACGATGCCGAGGACGATCTCGTGCTGGGTGGCGACCGCGATCGAGCCGAGCGCGCCGCCTAGCGCAAGGCTGCCGGTGTCTCCCATGAAGACGGCCGC
>JBJMTY010000063.1:0-3178 GCA_045811445.1 Allosphingosinicella sp.
CCCACCGGCGAGATGCACAGCTCCGCCACCGAATGGATGAGGTAGAGGCCGGCGAGCCAGGCCAGCCCGACCTGGTAATTGGCGCCGGCGAAGCTCGCCCCCCACACCAAAAACAGGAAGCCCGCGCCGACGCCCATCAGCGCCAGGCCGAACTTGACCGGGATCGACGGCTCCAGCCCGCGCTTGGCGAGCATGTTCCAGATCAGGCTGAAGATCGGCGCGAGGATGACTATGAACAACGCGTTGAAGATCTGCGTCTGCCCGGCCGGCATGACGTAGACCGGCTCGCTGCCGAAGCCGCCGAGCCGCGCGAAATGCATGCCGACCAGCGCCAGCAAGGCGACGACGGCCGCGGCGATCGCCATGGTCCGGCGCGTCCGGGCCTCCTCGCCCCAGGCGAAGAACCACCAGGCGAGCCAGGCGACGCCGCCGATCACGGCCGCGAAGAACAAATAGTAGCTGATCGGGGTCGAGCGGAACATCGCGAACAGCGGTGCGGTCCAGCCGATCTCGAGCACCGTGTTGCGCTCGGCGAACAGGGTCAGAGACGATCCCGCCTGCTCGAACAGGGTCCAGAACACGACGTTGAAGACGATCAGCACCATCGCCGCCAGCATCATCTGGAATTCGGTGCGGCTGCCCTTGAGGTACGACCAGATGAGGATGGCCGGGACGCTGATCAGGAAGGTGCCGAACAGGAACTTGCCCATGATCGGCAGCGATTCGACGTAGCCGAGCATGCCCGAGCCCTTGGGGGGCGCGACATAGTTCATCAAATTCCAGAACAGGAAGATGACGACGGGCACCGCCAGCAGGGCGCCGCCGTAGAACATCCAGTCGCGGTCGGACCGGGCGGCGGCCGGCCGCTCGCCATAGCCGGCGAGCCGTCCGCCGTCGAACTGGAACAGCAGCCACGAGCAGCCCATGCCGATCGCGGCGAGGCCGAAGCCCGCCCACCAGCCGACGCCCACCGCGAGCAGTGGACAGAAGAATTGCGAGATCAGCGAGCCCAGGTTGATGCCCATGTAGAAGATGGTGAAGCCGGCGTCGCGGCGGCGGTCGCCTTCGTCGTAGAGCGAGCCGACGATGGTCGAGATGTTGGGCTTGAAGAAGCCGTTGCCGATCGTCACCAGCGACAGGCCGAGCAGCAGGATCAGCACCAGGATGGGCGAGCGCTGGCCGTCGGACTTGAACGCCTCGGGCGCGAGGTGGCGCGATTCGCGCCCGTCGGCCCCCATCAGCGAGACCGATTTGTCCTCATTGCCCTTGATCAGCAGCCGGTTGCCGTCGGCGACGATGTAGCGCTGCTGGGCGTCGCCTTTGCCTTCGACGCTGACTTCGTAGCGCTGGCCGTCGATGGTCGCGAACGGTTTTGCCGCCTCGCCGCCGAAGCACAGGGTGAAATAGCCCAGCGCCATCATGATCGCGCCGAACTTCACCGATCGCTTCGAGCCGAGATACTGGTCGGCGATCAGCCCGCCGATCAAAGGCGTCAGGTAAACCAAAGCGGTGAAGCCGCCGTAGATGCCGGTCGATGTGGTGTCGCTGAACAGGAAATGGTTGACGAGGTAGAGCGTCAGGATCGCCCGCATGCCGTAATAGCCGAACCGTTCCCACATCTCGGTGGTGAACAGCCGCTTGAGCTGGCGGGGATGCTCGAACCAGGTGTTTCCGTCGCTGCGGCTGACGTCGGGCCGTTCGCCCTCGGTGGTGGTTTCCGGGCCGACGTTGACCATCGCTGCACTCTCCCTGGGGCGGACCCGCGACTGACCGGCGGGCCTCGTAGGGCCGGCACCCTAGCGGCGAAAACGGCCGTGTGAAGCCGGATTGTTGCGCCCCGTCATCGCTGCTAGCCCGCCGCGATGCTCAACGATGCCTCCTCCCCGCTCGCCCTGCTGCGTACCCGCCGCTCCGGCCGCCCGCGCGACCTCCTCGAGCCCGGCCCCGACCCGGCCCAGCTTCGCGACATCCTCGCCGTCGCGGCCCGCGTGCCGGACCATGGCAAGCTCGCCCCCTGGCGCTTCGTCCACGTGGCGAAGGGCCAGCGCGCCGCCTTCGCCGCTTTGCTCGAGCGCGCCTACCGCGCCGGCAAGGCCGAGCAGCCCGGCGGGCTCGAGATCGAAGCCGCCCACCGCTTCGCCCACCAGGCGCCCGAACTAATCGTCGTCCTCTCCTCCCCCGTCGAGGGCACCAAGATCCCGCTCTGGGAACAGGAGCTCAGCTGCGGCGCCGCCTGCCTCGCTCTGCTCCTCGCCGCCCACGCCACGGGCTTCGCCGGCGGCTGGGTCACCGGCTGGGCCGCCTACTCGCCCGAAGTCCTCGCGGGCCTAGACGGCCGCGCTCACGAACGCATAGCCGGCTTCCTCTTCCTCGGCACGCCTGGCATGCCGCTGGAGGAGCGCCTGCGCCCCAGCCTCGAAGACGTGGTCAGCGAGTGGGACCCATGAAGGGTCGGCGCCTGCTCGTCCTCCTCCTCGTACTGGCTTTCGTGCTGGCGTCGGATGCGATCTACAAAGGATGGAGCCCGCCCATCCAGTTCTAGCGCGGACATTCACTCCTCCCTGTCCTCCCTGTCGGCGAAGCCGATGGGGAGGGGGACCGCGTGAAACGCGGTGGAGGGGCAATTCTGAGTCAGCAAGGCCCCTCCACCAGGCGCCGCCCGACGGCTGCTGCGCAGCCGGTTCCGGCTCTCGGCATGCCCCCGGCATGCCGACCCGCCTACACCCCCCTCCCCATGCGCTTCGCGCGCAGGGAGGACGAGGACCATCCTGCCACCTTGTCCGCTCTGAATGTCGGCCGCATGCAACCCTGGCTGGATTGTACCTACCCGTTCGCCCCAACCCTTGACCGCCGCGCTGTATTAGTACACTACGTCAGCCGTGCCGACCGAAGACCGTCCCGTCTATCTCCGCCTGCGCGACACGATCGCGGCGATGATCCTCGACGGCCGGGTCGCCGACGGCGATCCCTTGCCCTCGGTGCGCAGCCTCGCCGCCGAGCACGGCGCCAATCCCCTCACCGTCGCCAAGGCCTATCAGACCTTCCAGGACGAAGGGCTGGTCGTCGTCCGGCGCGGCGTCGGCATGTTCGTCGCCGAGGGCGCGGCCCGGCGGCTGCTGGCCAGCGAGCGCGACGCCTTCCTGAAGCAGCGCTGGCCCGCCATCGCCGCCCAGATCCG
>JBJMTY010000064.1:0-4369 GCA_045811445.1 Allosphingosinicella sp.
AAACTCTTACACAACAAGAAGCTCAACATATCAAACGCGTCGCTGCGCGGCGGCAGCGTCGCCGGCGAGCATCAGGTGATCTTCGCGGGCGAGGGCGAGCGGCTCGAGCTCGGCCACCGCGCCGACAGCCGCCTGACCTTCGCGCGGGGCGCCGTCGCCGCCGCGCTGTGGCTCGCGGGCAAGGCGCCGGGACGCTATTCGATGGCGGATGTGCTGGGGCTGAAGTGAGCGAAGTTGCCGCGCACGGGCTTTTGCGGCGATTAGGCACTTTCGACGCGACCATGCTGGTGATGGGCGGCATCGTCGGCGCGGGAATCTTCGTAAACCCCGCGGAAGTTGCGCGTTCGGTCCATGCGCCGGGACTTATCGTCGGGGCGTGGCTGGCGGGGGGGCTGGTCGCGCTGGCGGGGGCTTTGGTCTATGCCGAGCTGGCGGTGCGGCGGCCGGAGACCGGCGGCCAATATGCCTATTTGCGCGACGCCTGGGGGCCGCTCCCCGCTTTTCTCTACGGCTGGTCGCTGCTGCTGGTCATCCAATCGGGCGGGATGGCGGCGGTGGCGATCACTTTCGCACGTTATTTCAATGAGTTGACCGGATGGCCCGTCGCCGAGGGGCTGGTCGCGGCGGCGGCGCTGGCGGCGCTGACCCTGGTCAATTGCATCGGCGTGCGCGCCGGCAGCAACGTCCAGAGCGCGCTGATGCTGCTCAAGATCGCCGCAATCGCTGCGCTCGTCCTCGCCGGCCTGGCCTTCGCGCCGGCCGCGCCCCGCGCCGCGGCGGCGCCGGACGGGGCGGCGGGCCTGCTCGCCGCCTTGAGCCCGGTAATGTTCGCTTATGGCGGCTGGCAGACGACCAGCTTCGTCGCCGGCGAGATGCGCGACCCGCGCCGCGACCTCGCCCGCGGCGTGCTGGCCGGCGTGGTGGGCGTGGTGCTGCTCTACGGCGCCGTCGCCTGGGTCTGCGTCGCCGCGCTCGGCCCGGACCGGCTCGCCGCCTCCCACACCCCGGCCAGCGACGTCATGCGCCTGGCGCTCGGCGAGCGCGGCGCCACCCTGATCGCGCTCGGCATCGCCGTCTCGACGCTGGGCTTCCTCAGCCAGTCGATGCTGACCACCCCGCGCGTCTATTACGCCATGGCCGGCGACCGGATTTTCTTCCCGCTCCTCGCCCGCCTCGGCGCGCGCAGCCGGGTCCCGGTCTATGCCATCGCCCTGCAGGGCGCGGCGGCGATGCTGATCGCGCTTTCAGGCAGCTACGGCCAGATCCTCAATTACGTCGTCAGCGTCGACTTCATCTGGTTCGGGCTGACCGGCGCGGCCCTGTTCGTCTTCCGCCGCCGGGGGACCGGCGAAGCCGGCCTGTTCCGCGCCCCAGGCCATCCGGTGACCACCGCCTTCTTCGTCGCGGCCTGCTGGGCCGTGGTCGCGGCGACGCTCTGGACCCATTTCGCCGACAGCCTGGTCGGCTTCGCCATCCTCGCCGCGGGGGTCCCAGCGTTCCTGTGGTCGCGGCGGCGGTGGGCGTGACGGGGGCGGGCGTGACGGGCCGGACGCTCCAATCCGATTACATGCACTGGGCCAAGACCCAGCGGCCGGTCCTTTACCCGCTCTCCGGCAGCGAAGTGGCGCATTTCCCGCTCGACCGGCTCGGCCCCAAGATCGCCGACCTCGCGCTGACCGGCGCGAGCCATTACCGCTACGCGCCGCTGCGCGAGGCGATCGCCGCGAAGGAAAATGTAACGCCCGACCAGGTGGTTGCTGCCGACGGCACTTCGATGGCCAACATGCTGGCCATGGCGGCTTTGGTCGCGCCGGGCGACGAGGTGCTGGTCGAGCGGCCCACCTACGAGCCCTTGCTGGCCGTTTTGCGCTTCCTCGGCGCCGACATACGCCGCTTCGACCGCATGGCCGAAGATTTCGCGCTCGATCCGGCGGCGGTCGAGCGAGCGGCGACGCCCGCCACCCGCCTGATCGTGCTCACCAACCTCCACAATCCCTCAGGCGCTTTTGCCGATGAGGCGGCGCTGCGGCGGATCGGCGCGATCGGGCCGCGCGTGCTGGTCGACGAAGTCTATCGCGACGCCGCGTTCGACGCCGCGCCGCGTTCCTCGGTCCATCTCGGCGAGCGGTTCGTGGCGACCAACAGCCTCACCAAGGTCTACGGCCTGTCGGGCCTGCGCTGCGGCTGGATCCTCGCCTCGCCCGAGCTTGCCGAGCGCATGTGGCGCCTCAACGAATTGTTCGGCGTCGCCCAGGCCCATGCCGACGAGCGGCTGAGCTGCCTCGCGCTCGCGCGGCTGGACGAGGTGGCGGCGGGGACGCGCGAACTTCTGGCGCGCAACCGCGCCCTCGCCAACGCCTTCTTCGCCGGCCGCGGCGACCTTTCCTCGGCGCCGATGCGCTACGGCATCACCGCCTTTCCGCGCCTGCTGAAGGGCGATCCGGAGGCGCTGGACGCCTTGCTTCGCGAGCGGTTCGAGACGTCGATCGTCCCCGGCCGCTGGTTCGAGGCGCCCGATCGCTTCCGGATCGGCGTCGGCGGCCCGAGCGACCTCGTCGAAGCGGGCCTGGAGCGGCTCGGCGCCGGGCTGGACGCGCTGGCATGAGCCCGGCCGAAGTGTTCGAATTATACAGGAAACTGCATGATCGCACGCCCGCGCCGGAGACCGAGCTCAATTTCGTGAATGATTATACGCTTCTGGTCGCGGTCGTCCTCTCCGCCCAGGCGACCGACGCCAGCGTCAACCTCGCCACCCGCGACCTTTTCGGCAAAGTCGACACACCCGCCAAGATGGTCGCGCTCGGCGAAGACGGCCTCAAGGCGCACATCCGCACCATCGGCCTGTTCAACACCAAGGCGAAGAACGTCATCGCCTTGTCGAAGGCGCTGATCGCCGACCATGGCGGCGAGGTGCCGGCCGACCTCGACGCGCTCCAGGCCCTGCCGGGCGTCGGCCGCAAGACCGCCAACGTGGTGATGAACTGCGCGTTCGGCGCCGAGACTTTCGCGGTCGACACCCACGTCTTCCGCGTCGCCAACCGCACCGGCCTCGCCCCCGGCAAGGACGTACTCGCCGTCGAGCGCGCGCTCGACCGGGTGACGCCGCCGCCCTTCCGCCGCGACGCCCACCATCTGCTCATCCTCCACGGCCGCTACGTCTGCAAGGCGCGGCGGCCCGAATGCTGGCGCTGCACGATCCGCGACCTCTGCCGCTTCGAGCCCAAGACGCCGCCGCCGGGCGACTCGCCTCCGCCGGGCTCGCCTTTGGGCGCTAAATCGGCTAGAAAAGCCCGCAAAGACATCGGAGAACGCCCATGAAACGCGCCGTTCCTGCCTTCTGCCTCGCCGCCCTCGCCGCCGGCTCCGCCTCGGCGCTGCCGCACAAGACCCAGAAGGACGAGAGCTATTACACCAAGCAGGTCTGCCGCTCGATGCAGGAGATCGGCAGCCGCCTCCAAGGCGAGCGCAAGTGCATGACCCAGTCCGAGTGGGACCAGCTCCGCATGGAGCAGCGCCGCGTCGTCGACCATATCCAGACCAACAAGGCCTCCAACGGCTACTGAACTTTCACAGCAGCCCCGGGAGGAAGCGCGGCACCCGGGCCGCATAGGAATCGTAGGCGCCGCCGAACCGGTCGCGCAGCAGCCTTTCCTCCTCCCGCACCCGGATCGCAGTGCCGATCAGGAACAGGGGCAGGCCCACCACTAGGTTCGCTTCGTGGCCGACGCCGATCGCCAGCCCGGCGAGGAACAGGCCCATGCCGGTGTAGATGGGATGGCGCAGGCGGCCGAACACGCCCTGGGTGCATAGCTGGTGGTCCTCGCGCACCCGGGCGGCGAGGCTCCAATTGGCGCCCATGGTCCGCGACGCGGCGGTGAACAGGCCGACCGCGCCGGCCATCAGTAGCGCGACGAGCGCGCCTTCGAGCAAGGCCGCGGCGCTACCGGGCGCCAGCACCGGCCTGATCGCGCCGAAGCCGGTGGCGGCGAAGCCGGCGGATTGGATGGCGATGCCGAGGCGCGACAGGCCCGACCGCCGGCCGCTCGCCTTGTCCTCGCCGCTGGTGCGCAGGCTGTGGCGGACCAAGGACGCGAAGAACAAGGCCCCGCCGAGAACCAGCGCGACCAGCCCCGGCAAGCCCACCGGCTGCCCATGGATCAGCTTCAGCATGTCGCGGTCCTCCCCCAGGCACCGGCGTAGCGCGGCGCGCGCCGCCGCGAAAGCTCTGGCGGCCCCCGGCGCGCTTTGCTAAGCGCCCGACACCAGGCTCGGCACCCGTAGCTCAGCTGGATAGAGCGTTGCCCTCCGAAGGCAAAGGCCACAGGTTCGAATCCTGTCGGGTGCGCCACCCTCGCCGCCGCCGGTGAGG
>JBJMTY010000065.1:0-6697 GCA_045811445.1 Allosphingosinicella sp.
GCAAGGGCTGGGAAGCGACGGGCATTGGAAGGAGTCTCGATAGGCCCTCACCCTCCCACTCGCTGCGCGAGCGGGCCCCTCCCTCTCCCCTTGAGGGAGAGGGGCTCAGCCGCTCGACCGTGGCCAGCAATTCGTCGGCGCGGTGCCCGCACGTGTGGCGGGCGAGGATCGTTTCGAGCCCCTTGCGGACGAGCGCGCGGCGCAGGTCGGGATCGTGCTTCAGCGCGATCAGCCGGTCGGCCATCTGGGCGCCGTCCCTGGCGGTGAGGAAGTCGTCGCCGGGCCTGAACAGGCGTTCGCTATCCTCCCACGGCGCGCAGACCAGCGGGACGCCGCAGGCGAGCGCCTCGAACACCCGGATGGTCGGGATGCCGGGCAGGATCGTCGCATAATATCTGCGCGGCACGTGCACGGTGGCGAGGTGGCGGGCGTAGACCGAGGGGGCCGCGGCGTTGGGCAACCATCCCCGATAGGTGGCGCCATGATCGGCGAGGAGGTCGAGCGCCTCCTCGGGATAACGGACGCCGTAAATGTCGAGCGGCAGCCGGGCGTAGCAGGCCGGCCGAAGCAGGAATTGCTCGATCTCGCGGGTGCGTTCGCCGTCGCCCCAATTGCCTACCCAGACGAGGCCGGCGCGCTCGCCTTCCTGCTCCGGCGGGCGAAACAAGCGCACGTCCGCCGCCTCGTGCCAGACGAAGGCGCGGCGGCCCCAGCCCCAGCCGCGATAGACTTCGGCCAGCGCCTCGCCGAAAGCGAGCACGCCGTCATAGTCCGACAGATCGTAGGCGCGCATCGCCTCGGGCTCGCTGACCGCGCGGTGGTGGGTGTCGTGGAAGAGCAAAGTGAAGCGGCCGCCGCGCCGGCGCTCGTCGCCGATCCGGGCGACAAGGCCGGGCGCGTTCCATTCGTGGACGAGGACGAGATCGGCGCCGTCCAGCATCGCGTCGAGCGGGGCGTCGGCCGCGAAGGATCTCGAGCTCAGCTCCGGATAGGCATCGCGATAGGGCGCGAGGCCCTCGGGGCCATGGTCGGCCAGCAGATTCTCGAGGCTCCAGGCATTCTCGGGCTCGAACACGCGCACGTCATGGCCGCGCGCGATCAGCTCCCTCAGCACGCCGCGCAGGAAATGGGCGTTGCCATGGTTCCAGCAGGACGCCAGCGAGTGGGTGAAATAGACGATCCTCACAGCGCCGCCGCCATGTTCGCCGAAGCGGAAACCGGCCGAGCCGGCGTAACCAGTCCGCCGTAGATCGCGGCCATGGCCTCGGCCGTGGCGCGCGGCACGTAGCGCGCCGCCCGTTCGCGTGCGGCGCGGCCGAGCGCGTCGCACCGGCAATCGTCCCCGACGAGATCGCCGATCGCCGCCGCGAAGCCGGCGCTGTCCCGGGGCGGCACGAACAAGGCGGCGCCGTCCCACAATTCCCGGAAGGTGGGTATGTCCGACAAGACGAGCGGACAGCCGGCGCTCGCCGCCTCGAGCACGGCGAGGCCGAACGGCTCGTACAGCGCCGAGGAAGCGAAGACGGGCCGAGCCGCGAGCCGGCGCCTTATCTCCGAATCGCCGAGCTCGCCGAGGGGATGGATGGCGTCGAAGGCGATGCGGGCGCCATTGGGCCCGGCCAGCGGCCCCGCGGCGTGGACCGGGACCGGCAGCCGCGCCGCCGCCGCGTCGAGGGTGGCGAGATTCTTGCCCTCGTCCCACAGGCGGCCGGCGGTGAACACGCAATCGTGGCGCGCCGCCTCCGCCACCGGAAAGGCGCCGCGGCCATTATAGACCACCCTCGGCTGAGCGGTGAGGCCGTAGAGCCGGCGGGTGACCGAAGCGAAGGCGCGGGTCGGCGCGATCACGGCGTCGGCCGCTTCGAGGCCGGTGCGAACGAGCTCGGTCCGCCACTGGAAATCGGCCGGAAGCGGCGTGCCGCGCACGGCTTTCCACCAGCTCGCCAGGCAGCTGTGCTGGACGGCGATGGTCGGCATGTCGAACGGCGCGTCGGCCAACAGAGCGGCGCTTCCTACCTGCACCAGGTTTGCGCCCTCGCGCCGCGCCAGCGCCGCCAGCGCCTTGCCGGCGCGGCGCAGCGCAGCTCGGTCGGCGGCGAGCCAGTCGAGCGGCAGGCCGGTCTCGATCAGCCGCAGCCCCCGCGCCGCGCCGCGCTGAGCCGGGCTGGGCGCCGGGCCGACCAAGGCGAGCACGGCGCGGTAGCCCAAGGGCGCGAGGGCCCGCGCCAGATCGAGGCTATATTGCCACACGCCCCCGACCGCGTCGGTCGCGAGCAGCAGCCTTTTGGCGCCCTTCATTCCGCCGCTCCGGCCAGCATCGGTTCGGCCGCCGGAGCCGGAGGGCTTTGCTCCTCCAGCCAGCGCGCCAGGCCCGCGACGCCCGTCCGCCACGGCGTCGGCGCGGCGAGCCCGAGCGCTTCGCGGGCTCGCTTCGTATCCGCGACGAACCAGCGCTGGTCGCCCGCGCGCCAATCGTCGAAGGCGAGCGGCACCTCCCGCCCGATGAGGGCGCCGATATGATCGATGAGCTCGAGCAGGCTCACCGCATTGGCCGGCCCGCCGCCCAGATTGAAGGCGCGGCCCTTCACCTGGTCGATCCGCCGCCACGCGCGGACATAGGCGTCGACCGCGTCGCCCACGTCGAGAATGTCGCGCACCTGCCGGCCGTCGCCGTAGATCGTCACCGTCTCGCCGGCGAGGGCGCGGATCAGGAAATGGGCGACCCAGCCCTGGTCCTCGGTCCCCATCTGCCGGCGGCCGTAGATGCAGCTCATCCGCAGCACGGCAGTGGGGACGCCGAAGCTGCGGGCATAATCCAGCACATATTGATCGGCGGCGCCCTTCGAGCAGCCGTAAGGCGTGTGGAAATCGAGCGGGCGATCCTCGCCGACGCCGCTTCGCCCGAGCGGGGAGCGGAGGCCGTAGCGATCGCCGTCGATCTCGAAGCTCAAATCGGCGAGGTCGCCATAGACCTTGTTGGTCGAGGCAAAGACGACCGGCACCGGCTCGCGCCCCTGCCCCCCGCCCTGCCCCCGCCCCCGGCGCACCGCGTCGAGCAGGTTGAGCGTGCCGCGCACGTTGATGTCGAAATCCTCGCGGGGATCGACGAGGCTGGTCGTCACCGCGACCTGCGCCGCCAGGTGGAAGACGGCGCCCGCCTCGCCCGCCACGCGGCCGAGCTCGTCCTCGTCGCGGACGTCGCCGATCACCGCCGCGATCCGCTCCGGGTGGCGGGCGAGCAGCCAGTCGAGGTTCCGCTCCACGCCGGGGCGCGCCAGCGCGTCGTAGACGATCACGTTTTGCCCCTCGCCGGCGAGGCGGTCGGCGAGGTTGCAGCCGATGAAGCCGGCGCCCCCGGTGATCAGGACCGGGCGGCTCATGCGACCAGCCCCCGCGCTTCGAGCTCGCTTCGGGCATGCTCGACCCGGTCGTCGGCGGTCTGCTCGGCGACCCATTCGGCCAGCTCCGCGAGGCCCTCGCCGAAATGCTTGGCGGCGCGGAAGCCGAGCCGTTCCGCCGCCTTGCGCGTGTCGCAGAAGCAATGGCGGATGTCGCCGGTCCGCGACTTGCCGGCAATTTCGGGCGCGATGTCGGGTCGCCCCATCGCCGCCGCCAAAGCGGTGGCGACCTCGGTGACGGAGCGATCGTGGCCCGATCCGATGTTGAACACCTCGCCCGCGGCCTGAGGCAGGTCGAGCGCGTCGGCGAAGGCGCGCGCGACGTCGCCGACATGGACGAAATCGCGCCTCTGCTCGCCATCCTCGAAGATGAGCGGCGGCTGGCCGTTCAGCAGCCGCGACGCGAAGATCGCCAGCACGCCGGTATAGGGGTTGGAGAGCGCCTGGCCGGGCCCGTAGACGTTGAACAGCCTGAGGCAGACGCCCTCCATCCCGTAGGCGCCGGTCATGATCAGGGTCTGGCGCTCCTGCACATATTTGCCGAGCGCATAGATCGACGAGAGGCTCGGCCGCTTCCATTCCGGCGTCGGGACGGGGCGGAGGGGGCGGCCCTGCCGGTCGAGCGGATCCCAGCCCGCCGCCGCGCCGGCACGGGGCTGGCGCTCGGCATCCTCGACGCTCGCGCCGTCGGCGTCGAGATAGAGGCCCTCGCCGTAGATGCTCATCGAAGAGGCGGTGACGACCCGGCGCACCGGGCGCTCGATCAGCTGCTCGAACAGGACGGCGGTGCCCACTTCGTTGACCGAGGTGTAGCGCTCCACCGCATACATGGATTGGCCGACACCGACTTCCGCGGCGAGGTGGACGACGCTGTCGACGCCGGTCAGCGCCTTGGCGACGACGTCGCCGTTGCGGACATCGCCGCGGATGAATTCGACGTCGGCGCCTAATTCAACGGGCGCGCCGCGATCCCCGTGGACCTGCTCGATGAGGCTGTCGAGAACGCGGACCCGGTGGCCTCGTTCGATCAACTCTCCGACGACCGCCCGCCCAATGAAGCCGGCACCGCCGGTAACCAATATTGACTCGCCCACGTTCGACCTTCTCCGAAAACTTATAGCGTTACTTCCAACCCAGCCACGATAGAAGCCGGATCGGCGTTGGGATCATTCGGCGCATCGCAGTAATAATGTAGTATTTCTACACTACCAAACTAGGTTAATAATCCATGTTACTATTGCCCGAGCTTCTTCTTGTTCAACCGACAAAGTCTCGGCATTGTTCCGCCCCCATTTCGTTACGGATTTGCACCAAGTGGCGGGAACCTAACTTGGATTTAGTCATTCAGCTTTGTAGATGCTGACACGGCTCCCCTTCCCCAGATGACCGCGACGGCGCTGCTCGTCCGCCATGCCGCGCACGCGGAGCTGGGGAGCTTGCTCAGCGGCCGCAGGCGCGACGTGGCGTTGAGCCGGGAGGGGCTGGAGCAGGCGGCGATCGTCGCCGATTTGCTCAGCACCGCCCCTCTCGCCGCCATCTATTCCAGCCCGCGCGAACGCGCCTGGTACACCGCCCGCGACATCGCCGAGCCGCACGATCTGAAGGTCGCGATCGCCGACGGCCTCGACGAAGTCGATTTCGGCGCGTGGAGCGGCCGCTCGTTCGCCGAGCTCGAGGGCGATCCCGACTGGCAGGCGTGGAACGAGGCGCGCGGGTCGGCGCGCGCGCCCGGCGGCGAGACGATGGGCGAGGCCGTGGCCCGCGCCGTCGCTTCGCTCGCGGAGATGGCCCGCGAGCATGACGGCGGCACGCTCGTCGCGGTCAGCCATTGCGACATCATCCGCGGAATCATCGCCCACCATCTCGGGCTCCCGCTCGACCATCTTCTGCGCTTCGACGTCGATCCCGCCTCCGTATCCCGGATCGCGATCGGCGCCTGGGGCGCGCGCATCATCAGTGTCAACGAGAGGCTGTATCAATGAATTTGGCAGGACGGATCAGACGCGCCGAGGCCGAGGATTTGGATCTGCGCACCCGGATCGAACGGCTCGGCCCGTGGTTCCACAACATGGAGCTGGGCGGCGTGTGGACCGCCCCCGATCATTTCCTCGGCGATTATCCGGCCGAGAAGTTCCAGCGCTTCGCGGCGCATCTGCCCGACGACCTCAGCGGCATGAGCGTCCTCGACATCGGCTGCAACGCCGGCTTCTATTCGATGGAGATGAAGCGGCGCGGCGCCGATCGCGTGCTCGGCATCGACAGCGACGAACGCTATCTCGCCCAGGCGCGGCTAGCCGGCGAGGCGCTGGGCTACGACCGGATCGAGTTCCGCAACCTCTCCGTCTACGACGTGGGGGCGCTCGGCGAGCGGTTCGATCTCGTCATCTTCATGGGCGTGCTCTACCATTTGCGGCACCCGCTGCTGGCGCTCGACCTCATCCACGAGCATGTCGCCGACGACCTTCTCATCTTCCAGTCGATGCAGCGCGGCTCGCGCCAGGTGATGCCTCTCGAGGAGGATTACGATTTCAACGAGACCGAGCATTTCTTCGAGAGCGGCTATCCCAAGCTCCATTTCGTCGAGCGCCAATATGCCCACGACTGGACCAATTGGTGGATTCCCAACCGCGCCTGCGCCGAAGCGATGTTGCGCGCCGCCGGCTTCGCCATCGAGGTGAGGGCGGAAGACGAGGTCTATTTCTGCCGGAAGGCCGCCCGTCCCTTCGAAGGCTGGGGCGACGGCGGCGGTCCGGTCCATGCCATGGGGAGCGCAGGCGCATGATCGAAGCGGCGATGATCTGGAACGAGCCCAACAACAAATCGCATTGGGACCCGGAGCTCGACCCCGATTGGTCGATCTTCGCCAGGACGGTGATCGAGGCGGGAAAGGCGATCGCCGCGGTCAATCCCGACGTCAAGCGCGTGCTGGGCGGCATGTCGCCGATCGACCCCCATTTCGTCCATCGGCTGAAGGCGATGGGGGTGCTCGACCATGTCGACGTCGTCGCCGTCCACGGCTTCCCGCTCGACTGGAATCTGTGGCCGATCCAAGAATGGCCGGACCGCATCGCCGAGATCGAGGCGGCGGCGCCGGACCATGAGATCTGGGCGACCGAGGTCGGCGTCAGCAGCTTCGGCGCCGAGGAAGTGCAGGTGTTCGGCGTCGACCGCACTGCCGAGCTGCTGGTGGGTCGGGTCCCCCGCATCTTCTGGTATTCGCTGTTCGATCTGCCGATGGAATGGGGCGCGACTACCCGCCACAAGGAAGCGGAAGGATCGAGCTACTACCGGCATTTCTA
>JBJMTY010000066.1:0-3728 GCA_045811445.1 Allosphingosinicella sp.
GGGGTTGGTGACGTCGTTGGCGCCGATCACGAAGGCGACGTCGGCCTGGGCGAATTCGGAATTGATGTCCTCGAGCTCGAACACCTCGTCATAGGGCACGTTGGCTTCGGCGAGCAGCACGTTCATGTGCCCCGGCATCCGCCCCGCGACCGGGTGTATGGCGTATTTGACGCTGACGCCTTCCTTCTTGAGCAGGTCGCCCATCTCGCGCAGTGCGTGCTGCGCCTGCGCCACAGCCATGCCGTAGCCGGGGACGATGATCACCTGCTCGGCCTGGCTCATCAGGAAGGCCGCGTCCTCGGCCGAGCCGCGCTTGTACGGCCGGTCGATCGCCCCGCCGGCGCCGCCCGCCACGGCGTCGCCGCCGAAGCCGCCGGCGATCACCGAGACGAAGCTGCGGTTCATCGCCCGGCACATGATGTAGGAAAGGATCGCGCCCGAGCTGCCGACCAGGGCGCCGGTGATGATCATCGCCGTATTCTGCAGGGTGAAGCCCATCGCCGCCGCCGCCCAGCCCGAATAGGAATTGAGCATCGAGACGACCACCGGCATGTCCGCCCCGCCGATCGGGATGATCAGCAGGAAGCCGATCAGGAAGGAGAGCGCCGCGGCGGTGAAAAACACCCATGGGCTCTGGTCGGTGACGAAATAGCCGATCAGCCCGATGATCAGCGCCAGCGTCGTCAGGTTGATGACGTGGCGGCCGGGGAGCAGGATCGGCTTGCCCGACATGTTGCCGTTGAGCTTGAGGAAGGCGATCACCGAGCCGGAGAAGGTGATCGCGCCGATCGCCGCGCCGAGCCCCATCTCGACCCGGCTGACCCGGTGGATCTCGCCGGCCGCCGCGATGCCGAACGCCTCGGGGTTCAAATAGGCCGCCGCCGCGACCAGCACCGCGGCGAGCCCGACCAGCGAGTGGAACGCCGCGACCAGCTGCGGCATCGCCGTCATCGCGATCCGCCGCGCCGTCGTCACGCCGATCGCCGCGCCGATCAGGATCGCCGCGAATATCTCGCCGAGCGTGGTGTAGTTCATCAAGGCGAGCGGCAGGTCGCCGCCCGGCCGGGGATGGTAGTGAAGCAAGGTCGTGACGACGGCGATGGTCATCCCCGCCATGCCGATGCGGTTGCCCCGCCGGCTGCTCTCCGGGCTCGACAGCCCGCGCAGGGCCAGGATGAAGCACCCGCCCGCGATCAGATAGGCGAGCGCGACCCAGGCCGGGAGGGCGGCCCCCTCGTGCATCAGCGCCGCTCCTTCTTCTTGTACATGGCCAGCATCCGCGCGGTTACCGCGAAGCCGCCGAAGATGTTGACGCTGGCCAGCACCACCGCCGCCAGCCCGAGCCATTTGGCGCTATGGTCGCTCGACGCCGCCACCGCCGCGGCGGCGATCAGCGCCCCGACCACGATCACCGACGAAATGGCGTTGGTCACCGCCATCAGCGGCGTATGCAGCGCCGGCGTCACCCCCCACACCACGAAATAGCCCACGAAGCAGGCCAGCACGAAGATCGACAGGATCGAGATGAAGTCCATCAGCGCCTTTCCTTCAGCCTCTCGCTGACGATTTCGCCGCCGCGGGTCAGCCGCACCCCCTTCACGATCTCATCGTCGTCGGGGAGGACCACCCGGCCCGCTTCCTTGTCCCAGAAGGCGGAGAGGAAATTGTAGAGGTTGCGGGCGTAGAGCGCCGAGGCGTCGGCCGCGAGGCGCGAGGGGACGTTGCGGTGGCCGACGATCCTGACCCCGTGCCGCTCCGCCACTTGCCCCGCTTCCGAGCCCTCGACATTGCCGCCCTGCTCGACCGCGAGGTCGACGATCACCGAACCCGGCCGCATGCTCGCCACCTGCGCGTCCGAGATCAGCCGCGGCGCCGGCCGTCCCGGGATCAAAGCGGTGGTGATGACGATGTCCTGCTTGGCGATGTGGCCGGAAACCAGCTCCGCCTGCTTCGCCTTCTGCTCGTCCGTCAGCTCGGCCGCGTAGCCGCCGGTGCCGCTCGCTTCCAACCCTTCCGCGAACACCGCCTTGGCGCCGAGGCTCTCGATCTGCTCGCGCGTCTCGGGCCTGACGTCGGTCGCCGAGACGATCGCGCCCAGGCGCCGCGCGGTCGCGATCGCCTGCAGGCCGGCGACGCCGACGCCCATCACGAAGACGCGCGCGGCCGGGATCGTCCCCGCCGCGGTCATCATCATCGGAAAGGCGCGGCCATATTCCGCCGCCGCGTCGAGCACTGCCTTGTAGCCCGAAAGGTTCGACTGCGAGGAGAGGATGTCCATCGACTGGGCGCGGGTGATGCGCGGCATGAACTCCATCGCCAGCGCTTCCAGCCCGGCGTCTGCATAGCCGTCGACGCGCTCGCGCTGCCGGAACGGGTCGAGCGCAGCCACGACCAGCGCGCCGGCCTTGACGCCCGCCAGCGACCCCGGCTCCGGCCCCTGCACGCCGAGCACGGCGTCCGCGTCCTTCAGCGCCTCCGTCCGCGGCGCGACGCGCGCGCCCGCCGCTTCGTAATCCGCGTCGGCGATCGAGGCGCTCGCGCCCGCGCCGGCCTCGACGGACACTTCGGCGCCGAGCGCGATGAACTTCTTGACCGTCTCAGGGATGGCGGCGACGCGCCGCTCCCCGTCCGCCTGCTCCCTCAGAACCGCGAGCTTCACTTAGTTGCGGATCAGCAGGATGACGATGAGGGCGATGATCGCGCAGACGATCGCGCTGATCCTGAACAGGCCTATGAACCGTTCGTAGCCCCGCCGGTGGACGACCATTTCCTTGTCGAAGTCGGTGTCGGCGGCCATCGCATCCTCTCGCGGGGTTTGTCGTCGGCGGCCTTGTAACAAGCCGATCCGCGCGAGGGAAGCGGCACCGCGCGGCTTTTCGGCCGGTTCGATTAAGGCCGCCTTTACCCCCTTGGCGCTAGGGCTTCCGGGCACGCGCTGGAGGGCGACAAGACATGAATATGCGGCCGGACCCGACCCGCTGCCTGCTTCTGATCGACGACGAGCCCGCGCAGCGGCGGCTGGTGACGGCGATCGGCGCCCGCGCCGGCTGGTGGGTGCGCGGCGCAACCGACATCGAGGCCGCCGCGGCGATGCTCAAGGATCCCGAGCAGCCCAAGGTCGACGCCATCCTGCTCGACCATTGGCTGCCCGGGGAGGCCGGCACCGAGCTGATCCGCGACATCCGCCTGATGGCGCCGCATCTGCCCCTGCTCGTCATGACCGCGCAGACCTCGGTCGCGATCGCGGTCGAGGCGATGCGGGCCGGCGCCAACGATTTTCTGGTCAAGCCGATCGCGCCCGACCGGCTGCTCGCCGCCCTGAACGCCGCCACCGACCGACGCCAGCGCAGCGGCGAGCTGCGCCCGCTCTCCGAGAAAATCTCCAAGTCCCTCTCGTTCGACGAGATCATCGGCTCGGCGCCCCGCTTCCGCGCCGCCATGGCGGTCGCCGCCAAGGCCGCCCGCGCCCGCGTCTCGGTGCTGATCGAAGGCGAGAGCGGCTCGGGCAAGGAAGTCATCGCCCAGGCCATCCACAGCTCCTCGCCGCGCGGCAAGAAGACCATGATCACGGTGAATTGCGGCGCGATTCCCGCCAATCTCGTCGAATCGGTGCTGTTCGGGCACGAAAAGGGCGCCTTCACCGGGGCCTTCGACCGCCATATCGGCCGCTTCGAGGATGCCGACGGCTCGACCCTGTTCCTCGACGAGGTCGGCGAGCTGCCGCTCGA
>JBJMTY010000067.1:0-14181 GCA_045811445.1 Allosphingosinicella sp.
CCAAGGCGGCGCCGGCGCCGCGGCAATATGCCCGCGCCAAGACGGTGAGGCGCCGGATCGTGCGCACCGCCTGCGTCGTCCGCCAGCCGGGCCGGACGATCGTCACCCGCACCTACGGCATGGCGCCCGCGCCGATGATGCCTCCGCCCCCCGTCGAGATGGTGAGCGGCGGCGGCGCGCCGCCGATCGTCATCGGCGGCTCGGGCGGCGGCGGCGGCGGCTTCGGCGGCGGCTTCTTCTCGGGCGGCTTCTTCGGCGGCGGCTCGACCGGCAACGTCTTCTTCACCGCCTCGACCTCGAGCGGGCTTTCGACGTCCGCCTCGACCAGCGGCGGCTCCACCTCGACCAGCGGCGGCTCGACCTCCACCTCGAGCGGCGGCAGCTCCACGTCCACGTCGAGCGGCGGCAGCTCCACCTCGACCTCGAGCGGCGTGTCGTCGAGCAGCTCGGCCTCGAGCGCCTCCTCCTCCTCGTCGGCCTCGTCCTCGTCGAGCTCGGGCTCGTCGTCGACCGGATCGAGCGGATCGAGCGGGTGCCACAAATGCGGCCCACCGCCGCCTCCGCCGCCCTGTCACAAGTGCGGGCCGCCGCCTCCCCCGCCGCCGCCGTGCCACAAGTGCGACCATTCGAGCAGCGGCTCGACCGGATCGACGGGCTCGACCGGCTCGACCGGCTCCAGCGGCTCCAGCGGCTCCAGCGGATCGTCGGGTTCGTCGGGTTCCAGCAGCAGCGCGTCGGGCAGCTCCGGCTCCTCGTCGACCTCGGGCTCCAGCTCGACCTCGGGCTCGACCTCCAGCGCGAGCTCGGGCAGCTCCTCGACCTCGGGCTCGACCTCCGGATCGACTTCGGGCTCGACCGGATCGACCGGGTCCAGCGGCTCGACCGGCTCCACCGGCTCGACCGGCGGCACGCCGGTGCCGGCGCCGCCGATGCTGCTTCTCTTCGGCGCCGCCGCGGCCGGCCTGGTCGCGCGCCGCCGGGTCGTCCGCAAGGCCGGCTGAACCAGGCGACACGAGGAAAAGGCCGCGTCCCCTCACCAGGGGGCGCGGCCTTCTCTTTGCCGGCGAGAGCGGCCTATTCGGCGAGCAGTATCTTCTCGATCTCCGCCACGGGGTGCCCGGTCAGATCCTTCGCCACCTCGCCGGCGAGGCGCTTCTCGACTTCCTTGTGATAATGTTTGCGCAGCTCGCCCAGCGTGCGCGGCGGCGCGACGATGATCAGCGATTCGAACTCGTTGCGCAGCGCGCGCAGGCGCAGCATCTCCGCCGTCTCGGCGGCGAAGCGATCCTCCTCGAGCTGGTGGAAATCGACTTCCTCATAGGCGCTGCGGCCGGCGCCGCCCGACGCGTCGAAGGCGCGGCCCGGCGCGTCGGTCTTCTGGTCGCGGTCCTTGGCGTCCGCCGTCTGCCGCTTGCGCTCGACCTCGAGCTTGGGGAAGGCGGCGTCGCCCTCGTTGCGGAAGAAGAGCATCTTCTTGCCGTCGGCGACCACGACGAAACTGTTGTGCGGGACCTGCATCCGTCTCTCCTTGGGTTCTGGCCTGACGAACGTCCGAGCGGCGGCGGGGTTGCCCGCGCGCGAAGATGCTGGCGCACCGGCCGGCGGCTTGCTATCGTTCCCTCTCCGTTCTAGGAAGCGCAGGTGACGAGACGATCGGGCAGCGCGGACCTTCCGCTCCACGGCGGCCGCGTGCCGGCCTGGCTCGGCGAGCGGATGACCCGGCTCGGTACTTTGATCGCCGAGGCGATCCTGCTCGAGGAGGGCCGCGACGCCTTCCTCGCCCGCCTCGCCCACCCCTTCTGGTTCCAGTCGTTCGGCGCCGTGATGGGGATGGACTGGCATTCGTCGGGCATCACGACCAGCGTCGTCGGCGCGCTGAAGCGCGGCCTCAATCCGCGCGCCGCCGAGCTGGGCCTGCGCGTCTGCGGCGGGCGCGGCCGGCATTCGCGCCGCACGCCCAAGGAATTGGGTGAGGCCGGCGCGGCGGCGGGGTTCGACGGGGGCGCGCTGGCCCGGGTCAGCCGGCTCGTCGCGAAGGTCGACAGCGCCGCGGTGCAGGACGGCTTCGACCTCTATCTGCACGGCTTCTTCGTCGCCGACGACGGCAAGTGGGCGGTGGTCCAGCAGGGCATGAACGGCGCCAGCAAGACGGCGCGGCGCTACCATTGGCTGTCCGAGGGCCTGACCAGCTTCGTCGACAGCCCGCACGCGGCCATCGAGGGCCGCCGGCAGGGAGACATCGTCAACCTGGCCGACCGCCGCGCCGACGCCTCCCGCTTGGCGCAGCTCGAGCTTCTCGCCGAGCTCGGGCCCGACAAGCTCGCCCGCGAGGCGGCGGCGCTGGAGCGCGGCCCCTCCCCTGCCCCTTTGCTGCCGCACCTGGTTCTGCCCGATCATCACGATGTGCGCAGCGGCGACGTCATCCTGCGCCGCCTCCACGGCACGCTCGCCGCGGCCGCCGAAGCGGGGCCGCACGACTTTCCGGAGCTTTTGCTCGTGCCGGGCGTCGGCGCGCGGACGGTGCGGTCGCTGGCGATGGTGGCGGAAGTGATCCACGGCGCCCCCTGCCGCTTCTCCGACCCCGCCCGCTACTCGCTCGCCCACGGCGGCAAGGACCGCCACCCCTTCCCCGTGCCCACCAAGGTCTACGACAAGACGATCGGCGTCCTGAAGGCGGCCGTCGGGCAGGCGAAGCTGGGCCGGGACGAGAAACTGGGCGCGATCAGGCGGCTCGACGAGCAGGCGCGGCGGCTGGAGGCGTATGTGTCGGGGCCGAGCTTCGAGGCGGTGGTGGCGGAAGAGCGAAGCCGCTCGAACGAATATGGCGGCCGAAGCATCTTCGGGTGGGAGCCTCCGGGGGCCGGCGCGGACGCCGCATGACCCCTCTCCCTGCAGGGGAGAGGGACAGGTTCGCGAAGCGAACCAGGGTGAGGGCACTGACAGCCCCTCACCCTCGGCCGCTGTCGCGGCCTTTCCCTCTCCCCTGCAGGGAGAGGGGGTTTAGGCGGCGACTATCTCTGCCGTCAGCGCGGCCTTAACGGCCTCAATCGCGTCCCGGGCCTTCGAGCCGTCGGGCCCGCCGCCCTGCGCCATGTCCGGCCGCCCTCCGCCGCCCTGGCCGCCCACGGCCTCGACCGCCGTGCGGACCAGCTCCACCGCATTGCGGCTGGCCGTGAGATCGTCGGTGACTCCGACTGCCACCGTCGCCCGGCCTTCATTGACCGTCACGATCGTCACCACGCCGGAGCCGACCCGCGTCTTGGCGTCGTCGACGAGGCCGCGCAGCGCCTTGGGGTCCATGCCGTCGAGCACTTGGCCGATGAAGCCGTGGCCGCCGACCTGCTCGGGCCCCGAGGCTTCGGCGCGGCCGCCGCCGCCCAGGGCCAGCGCCTTCTTGGCTTCGGCAAGCTCGCGCTCGAGGCGGCGGCGCTCCTCGATCAGGGCGGCGACCCGGGCGGGCACCTCCTCAGGCGAGGCCTTGAGCGAGGCCGCGGCCTCCTTGAGGCGGTTCTCGCGGTCGGTGAGCCAGCGGCGCGCCGCCTCGCCGGTCAGCGCCTCGATGCGCCGCACGCCGGCGGCGACGGCGCTCTCGCCGACGATCTTGAAGAGCTGGATGTCGCCGAGCGCATTGACGTGGGTGCCGCCGCACAATTCGACCGAGTAAGAGCCCTCACCCCGACCCTCTCCCCCAAGGGGAGAGGGAGAGGAATGGCGGCCCATCGAGAGGACGCGGACCTCGTCGCCATATTTCTCGCCGAACAGGGCCATGGCGCCGGCGGAAATGGCCTCGTCGGGCGTCATCAGCCGGGTCGCGACCGCATCGTTCTCGCGGATGTGGCGGTTCACTTCCTCCTCGATCGCGGCGACGTCGTCGGCGGTGAGCGCCTTGGGATGCGAGAAGTCGAAACGGAGGCGATCGGGCGCGACCAGGCTGCCTTTCTGGGTGACGTGGCCGCCGAGGCGGTGGCGGAGCGCCGCGTGGAGGAGGTGCGTGGCGCTGTGGTTGGCGCGCACCCGCCCGCGCCGCTCGGCGTCAACGGCGAGATGGACCGCGTCGCCCACCGCCACCTCGCCCGCGACGATGACGGCATGATGGGCGTGGAGACGGCCGAGCGGCTTCGACGTGTCCTCAACGTCCGCCCGCAAGCCCTTGTCGCTGCTGATGGTTCCGGTGTCGCCCATCTGGCCGCCGCTCTCGCCGTAAAAGGGCGTCTGGTTGGTCAGCAGGACGATCTTGTCGCCCGCCCCGGCGCGCTCGACCCGAACGCCGTCCTTCACCAAGGCGACGACCACGCCCTCGCCTTCATGGCCGGCATAGCCGGTGAACTCGGTCGATCCCGCTTCCTCGGCGATATCGAACCAGATGTCGTCCGACGCCTTCGACCCTGAGCCCTTCCACGCGGCCCGCGCCGCCGCTTTCTGCCCGGCCATCGCCGCATCGAAGCCGGCGCGGTCGACGGCGAAGCCCTGGGCGCGGAGCGCGTCCTCGGTGAGGTCGTAGGGGAAGCCGTAGGTATCGTAGAGCTTGAACGCGACCTCGCCCGGCAGCGTCGCGCCCGGCGCCATCGACGCAGTCGCCTCGTCGAGCAGGCGCAGGCCGTTGGCGAGGGTCTGGCGGAAGCGGGTCTCCTCCAGCTTCAGCGTCTCCTCGATCAAGGGCTGGGCGCGGACCAGCTCGGGGTAAGCGGCGCCCATCTCGGCGGTGAGGGCCGGGACGAGGCGGTGCATCAAAGGCTCGGCGGCGCCCAGGATGTGGGCGTGGCGCATCGCACGGCGCATGATGCGCCTGAGGACATAGCCCCTGCCCTCGTTGGCGGGCAGCACGCCGTCGGCGATGAGGAAGCCAGAGGCGCGCAGGTGATCGGCGATGACCCTGTGGCTCGCGCGGCCCTCGCCTTCCGCCCTTGTGCGGGTCAGCTCGCAGGAGGCCGCGATCAGCGCCTTGAACGTGTCGGTGTCGTAATTGTCGGGGACGCCCTGCATGACGGCGGCGATCCGCTCCAGGCCCATGCCGGTGTCGATCGAGGGGCGCGGCAGGTCGCGGACGATCTCGTTCGCTTCCTGCTCATATTGCATGAAGACGAGGTTCCAGATCTCGACGAAGCGGTCGCCGTCCTCGTCCGGCGAGCCGGGCGGGCCGCCGGGGATATGGTCGCCATGGTCGTAGAAGATTTCCGAGCAGGGCCCGCACGGGCCGTTGTCGCCCATCGCCCAGAAATTGTCCTTGGTCGGGATGCGGATGATGCGGCTTTCGGGCAGCCCGGAGATCTTGCGCCACAGGTCGAACGCTTCGTCGTCGGTGTGATAGACGGTGGCGGTCAGCCGCTCGGGCGAGAGGCCCCATTCGCGGGTGAGAAGGGTCCAGGCGTGGGTGATCGCCTGCTCCTTGAAATAGTCGCCGAACGAGAAATTGCCGAGCATCTCGAAAAAGGTGTGGTGGCGCGCAGTGTAGCCGACATTGTCGAGGTCGTTATGCTTGCCGCCGGCGCGGACGCATTTCTGCGAGGAGGTGGCGGTGGAGTAAGGCCGCGTCTCGAGGCCGGTGAAGACGTTCTTGAACGGCACCATGCCGGCGTTGACGAACATCAGGGTCGGGTCGTTCTGCGGCACCAGCGGCGCGGAGGGCACGATGCGGTGCCCGTTCGCGCCGAAATAATCGAGAAAGCCGCGCCTGATGTCGTTGGTGGAAGTCATGCCCCGCGATGTAGGCGAGGGCGCCGGGAGCGGCAACTATTGCGTTGCAGCATGATCCTCGGCCCCGCCCTCCAACGGCGCCTCGGCCCCGCCCTCCGCCTGCGCCTCGGCGCCGGCCTCCGCCCGCGCCTGCGCGGCCGCCTGCCGCCGGGCCGCCGCTTCCTCGCGGCTGACCGGATAGGAGATGTAGCGGACAATCCGCTCGCGATACGGCGCGGGTACCGCCTCGGCCGGCACCCGGGCCAGCGCCTCGCGATATTCGCGGTCGTCGGCGCGCGGGGCGTAGACGCGGTCGACAATGGGGTCGTGGCGCGGGACATATTCGACCGGCCAGGTCCGGCAGCCGATGCAGGTGGCGGGCGTCGGCGCGGGCTCGGTCACCACCTGCGCCTGCTGATATTCCTGCGCCTGCACCGCCGCCCAATCCGGGCTGCGATAGGGGGCCAGGTCGGCGTGGAAGGCCTGGTCCGGATCGTGGAGATAGACCGGGTTCACCTCCTCGATCGCGGCGCGGCCGAGCGACAGCCCCGCCGCGGCGCCTACCAGCGACAAGGCGACGACGGGAAGGGCGTAGAGGCTCGGCATGCGGGCAGAACCCGCCCCGCCGTCCGCCGTTCCGCAGGCGGGACGAACCGTGCGACGAATCGTGGTTAAGCCTCTTGCGCTCGGCTGCCGATGGGTGAAGGCTGATCCTTTCCCATGAGGCGCGGGCCCGCGTCTTCTCGCGGACCGCATTGCGGACGGAGGAGACGAACATGCCTGGCAGATCGGACGGAACGCGCGCGATCGCGCTGGTGGGCCCCGGCGGAACTGGCAAGACCAGCCTCGCCGAGGCCCTTCTTTTTGCGGCCGGCAGGATCGACCGCCAGGGCAGCGTCGACGCCGGCACGACGATCGGCGATTCGAGCCCCGAAGCCCGCGCCCGGGCCGGCTCGACCGAGACCAACCTCTCCGCCTTCGACTTCATGGGCGACCGCTTCGCCTTGATCGACGCGCCGGGCTCGGTCGGCTTCGCCGCCGACGGCGCGCTGGCGATCGCCGCGGCCGACCTCGCCATCGTGGTCGTCGATCCCGAGCCGGATCGCGCCATCCTCGCCGAGCCCGCCTTGCGCCAGCTCGAGGCGCTCGGAATCCCCCACCTCATCTTCGTCAACAAGATCGATCAGGCCCGCGGCGGCATCCGCGCGCTCCTGGAAGCGCTGCAGCCGATGAGCGCCTCTCCCCTCGTCGCCCGCCAGATCCCGATCCGCACCGGCGAGAAGATCACCGGCTTCGTCGATCTCGGCCTCGAGCGCGCTTTTCGCTACGTGCCCGGCAAGGCCTCCGAGCAGATCGATATCCCCGCCGACCTCGCCGACCGCGAGCGCGAGGACCGCTTCCACATGCTCGAGCAGCTCGCCGACCATGACGATGCCTTGCTCGAGCAATTGCTGATGGACGAGGCGCCCGACCGCGCCACCATCTTCGCCGACATCGCCCGCGAGACGCGCGAGAACCTCGTCGTGCCCGTCCTGTTCGGATCGGCCGCGAACGGCTTTGGCGTCAGGCGGCTGATGAAGGCGCTGCGCCACGACGCGCCGGCGCCCGACGCGGCGGCGACGCGGCTCGGCGCCAAGACCGGCTGCGCCTTCGTGTTCAAGGTCTCGCACGGCGGGACGATGGGCCGCCTCGCCCTCGCCCGCGTGTTCGGCGGCGCCCTCACCGAAGGCACGGAGCTGAAGAGCCCGAGCGGCACGGTCCGCGTCGGCACGATCTTCTCGGTGCAGGGCGACAAGACCGCCAAGCTCGCCAAAGCCGAGGTCGGCGACGTCGTCGCCATCGCCAAGGCCGAAGGGGTCGGCGCCGGCCAGTGGCTCGGCGCGACCGGCAAGGCGCCCGGGATCGCGCTGCCGACCTCCAATTACGCGCTCGCCATCACCACCCGCGACCGCAAGGACGACGTCCGCCTGTCGACCTCGCTCCAGAAATTGTGCGAGGAGGACGCGTCCCTCTCGTGGGAGCAGGACGAGCAGCTGCACGAAACCCGCCTCAAGGGCGTAAGCGACGAGCACCTCAAAGTTACGTTAGCCAAGCTCAAGCGCCGCTACGGAGTCGCGGTCGACTCGACGGCGCCCAGCGTCGGCTTCAAGGAGTCGATCCGCAAGCCGGTCAGCCAACGCGGCCGCCACAAGAAGCAGTCGGGCGGCCACGGCCAGTTCGGCGACGTGGTGATCGAAGTGAAGCCGCTGCCGCGCGGCGGCGGCTTCCAGTTCGACGAGAAGATCCACGGCGGCGCGGTGCCCCGGCAATATATCCCGGCGGTCGAGGCCGGGGTGAAGGACGCGATGGAGAAAGGCCCGCTCGGCTTCCCGGTGGTGGACGTCGCGGTCACTCTCGTCGACGGCTCCTACCACACGGTCGACAGCTCCGAGCTCGCCTTCCGCACGGCGGGGCGGATCGGCATGGCCGAAGCGCTCGCCGCCGCCCAGCCGCATCTGCTCGAGCCGGTCCACAAGGTGACCGTGCTGACCCCGGGCTACGCCACGTCGCGGGTCACTTCCGCGATCGCCAGCCGGCGCGGCCAGATGCTCGGCATGGACAGCCGCGACGGCTGGTCGCGCTGGGAGAAGGTCGAGGCTCTGGTGCCGGAGGCCGAGCTGCAGGGCCTCGACGCCGAATTGCGCTCGATCAGCCAGGGCCTCGCCAGCTACGAATCCGAGTTCGACCATCTCGCGGAGCTCAACGGCACGCTGGCGGAGAAGGTCGTTCACCGGGAGCTGGAGCCGGCGTAGCTCAATTGTGCCTCCCCGCCGGCGGCAGCCGGCGGGGAGGGGGACCACCCGCAGGGTGGTGGAGGGGTAGCTGCCGAGAGGTCGGCGCTTCCCTTGGTTCACTCCGACTTTCCGTTCCTGTCACCCCTCCACCACCCTACGGGTGGTCCCCCTCCCCATCTGGCGATGGGGAGGCAAAGCGTACCTTGACCCGCCCCTCCCAATCGGCTTCCCCTCGCGCGACGCAACAGGGGAAGCCGAGCATGGCCAAGCGCCTAACTTATTTGATCCTGGCCGGGCTGGTCCTCGGCATCTTCGTCGGCTGGGCGATCAACGCGGGAGTAGGCGACGGCACGCCGGCGGGCGACGCCGAGCTCAAGACAATCGCCGGCTATTTCTCGATCCTGACCACCGTGTTCCTGCACCTCATCAAGATGATCATCGCGCCCTTGGTCCTGTCGACCATGGTAGTCGGCATCGCCCATATGGGCGACACCGCCGCGCTCGGCCGGGTCGGCGCCAAGGCGTTCGGCTGGTTCGTCTCGGCGAGCCTCGTCTCGCTCACCCTAGGCCTGATCCTCGTCACCCTCTTCCACCCCGGCATCGGCCTCCATCTGCCGGTCCCGCCGGCCGACGCGGCGAGCGGCGTCGATCGCTCCGCCTTCGATCTCGGCAAGTTCATCGCCCACATCTTCCCCGAATCGATGGTCAAGGCGATGGCCGAGAACGACATCCTCCAGATCGTTGTCTTCGCCTTGTTCCTCGGCGTCGCGATCACCGCGGTCGGCGAGCCGGCGCGGCCGCTGGTGCGGGCGCTGGAAGCGCTCGTGAAGGTGATGCTGCAGGTCACCGATTACGTCATGCGCTTCGCGCCCATCGCGGTCTTCGCGGCGGTGACGGCGAGCGTCGCCGAGCGCGGGCCTTCGATCCTGCGCACCTACGGCTATTTCATGAGCAGCTTCTATCTTGGCCTCGTGCTGCTCTGGGCGATCCTGATCGGCCTGTGCTTCCTCATCGTCGGCGCCCGCACCCGCCACCTCGTGCGCTATATCCGCGACCCGATCGTGCTCGCTTTCTCGACCGCCTCGTCGGAAGCCGCCTTCCCACGCACGCTGGAGGCGCTCGACCGGTTCGGCGTGCCGCCGCGCATCGCCAGCTTCGTCCTGCCTCTGGGCTATTCGTTCAACCTCGACGGCTCGATGATGTACATGACCTTCGCGAGCCTGTTCATCGCCCAGGCCTACGGCATCCACCTCGATCTCGGCACCCAGATCGCGATGCTGCTGACTTTGATGGTGACGTCGAAGGGCGTCGCCGGCGTGCCGCGCGCCAGCCTCGTCGTCATCACCGCGACCCTCTCGCAATTCCACATCCCCGAGGCGGGCATATTGATGATCCTCGCCGTCGACCATTTCCTCGACATGGGCCGCTCGGCGACCAACGTCGTCGGCAACGCCGTGGCGAGCGCGGTGGTGGCGCGCTGGGAAGGCCAGCTCGATCCGCCCGCGCCCGTCGACATCGAGCCCCCCCACGCGCCCTCCCACCAGCCCCCGCCGGCTCCGGAGACGTAAGGAAGGAATTGGTTCACGCGGAGGCGCGGAGGCGCGGAGAGTTCGTGCCGGTGCGCCGGCCGGACCCTTTGCGCGACGCGCTCTACATTGCTCGGCTTCGCCGTGTGGCGTCAGCGCCTGTCCAATACGCGGCTCCTCCGCGCCTCCGCGCCTCCGCGTGAACCCTCTCTCCTAGTCGAACGGCCGGTCGATCGAGGGCGGGGGCGTGGAGAACCATTTCGGCCCCGCTTCGGTCATGTGGAAGCAATCCTCGAGGCGGATGCCGAACTTGCCGGGGATGTAGATACCGGGCTCGTCGGAGAAGCACATGCCCGGCGCCAGCGGCGTCGTCTCGCCGTGGACGAGGTTGACCGGCTCGTGGCCGTCGAGGCCGATGCCGTGGCCGGTGCGATGGGAGGTGCCGGGCAGCTTGTAGCGTGGGCCGTAGCCCCAGCTTTCGTAGCGGCGGCGCACCGCGTCGTCGATTTGGCCCGCCGGGACGCCGACCCGGACGGCGTCGAACGCGATCTGCTGGCCTTCGCGGACCTGGGCCCAGACCTTGCGCTGCTCGGCCGTGGCGGTGCCGAACACGAAGGTGCGCGAGACGTCGGACTGATAGCCTTCGACCGTGCAGCCGCAATCCATCAGCACCACCTCGCCGTCGCGCACGCGCTGCGGCTTGCCGCTGCCGTGCGGGTAGGCCGCGGCCTCGCCGAGCAGGACAAGCGCGAATTCGGGGCTGCCGCCGAGCGCGCGGGTGGCGCCGTTCATGATCGCGCCGATCTCGGCCGGCGTCATGCCGCGCTCGATGCGGGGCCAGGTATGGCGGTAAGCGGCGATGGTGACGTCGGTCGCCTTCTGCATCAAGGCGATCTCGTGCGCGGATTTGATCATCCGGCACGGGCGCACGACCGGCGCGGCGTTGCGGATCGCGACATCGGGCAGCGCCTTGCGGAGGCCGTCGACCGCGAAGAAGCGGACCGTCTCCTCGATGCCCACCGCCCGCGCCGCGAGGCGGCGCTCGCGCAGGATCGCGGCGACGAGGCGGAGCGGATCCTCATCCTCCTCCCAGGTGCGGACCTCGGCCGGGATGGCGAGGCTCTCGCGCACGGAGGGCGCCTCGAAGAAGGGCGTGACGATCGCCGCCTCCCCTTGCGCCGGCAGGATGGCGGCGGTGAGGCGCTCGCTCCTGTGCCAGTCGACGCCGGTGAAATAGGTCAGCGACGCGCCGGGCTCGATCACGATCGCGCCGAGGCCCTGGGCGCGCATCAGCCGCTGCGCCTTGGCGACGCGGGCGAGCCGCTCGGCGGCCGAGATCGGCACGATATCGCCGGTCATCGGCCTCAGATCGAACGCGGCGGCCCGGGCGCGGGGCGCGGCGGCGAGCGCGCCGGCGGCGAGCGCGCCCAGCGCGAAGGCGCGGCGGCCAAGCTCAGGCATAGGCATAGGGACCGCCTTTCTTCAGCGCCGCGGCATAAGCCGGGCGGGCGTGGATGCGCTCGAGCCAGTCGAGCAGATGCGGGTAGCGCTCGTCGAGCCCGGCGCGGTGGCGCGCGGCTTCGAGCGGGAAGCTCATCATCACGTCGGCGGCGGTAAAGTCGTCGCCGGCGAACCAGGCGCGGCCGGCCAGCTCGCTGTCCAGCCAGGCGAGATGCCGGTCGAACATGCGCTGGAGCGGCGCCCGCGCCGGCCGGCCGAGCAGGCCGAGCCGCCGCACCACCAGCATGGCGAGCAAGGGCGGCATCATCGACCCTTCCGCATAATGGAGGAAATGGCGGTAGCGCAGCACCGCGTCGCGCCGGCCCGGCGGGCCGAGCCGGCCGCCGGCTTTCTCGACCAGATATTCGACGATGGCGCCGGTCTCGGCGAGAATGCGGCCCTCGTCCTCGATCACCGGTGCCTTGCCCAGCGGGTGGACGCGGCCGAGCTCGGCGGGCGCGAGCATGGTCTTGCGGTCGCGCGCGTAGCGTTTGACCTCGTAGGGCAGGCCGAGCTCCTCGAGCAGCCAGAGGATGCGCTGCGAGCGGCTGTTGTCGAGATGGTGGACGAGGATCATCGCGGCCTTTCCTTAAGGGCCGCCGCGCCGCTAGGGAACCGCCGGCGTGGCCCGCGTGTCTCCTTCCCTTCCCTGCCGCCCCTCTCTGCCGCGAGTGAGCCAGTGACCCGACCGACTTTCCCTCCCCTCAAGCCCGGCTTCGGCGAGTTCGTCGCCCTGATGGCGGCGTTGATGGCGTCGAACGCGATGGCGATCGATTCGATGCTGCCGGCGCTGCCCGCGATCGGCGACGCGCTCGGCGTCGTCGACGAGAATCGCCGCCAGCTCGTCGTGACCTTCTACCTGCTCGGCTTCGGCGCCGCCCAGCTCGGCTACGGGCCCTTGTCCGATCGGTTCGGGCGCAAGGGCCTGCTGGTCGGCGGGCTGCTGCTCTACGCTCTGTTCGCGACCTTGGCGGGCCTCGCCGGCAGCTTCGCCTGGCTGCTCGCGGCGCGGACCATGCAGGGCGCGGCGGCGGCGGCGAGCCGGGTGCTCACCGTCTCGATCGTGCGCGACCGCTATCACGGCCCGGCGATGGCGCAGGTCATGTCGCTGACCATGATCGTGTTCATGATCGTGCCCGTGCTCGCGCCTTTCTTCGGCCAGGCGGTGCTGGCGGTGGCGAGCTGGAGGCACATCTTCATCGGCCTCGGCGCCTACGGCCTGCTGCTCTCCGCCTGGGTGCTGGTCCGGCTGCCCGAGACCTTGGCCCGCGACAAGCGCCGGGCGCTGTCGTTCGCCGCGATCGGCGAGGCGGCGCGGCTGACGCTGAGCATTCGCCAGTCGATCGGCAACGCGCTCGTCCAGACCCTCGCGATCGGCGCGCTCTTCTCGTTCGTCAACTCGATCCAGCAGGTCGTCGCCGACGTCCTCCACCGCCCGGCCTTGCTGCCCGTCGTCTTCGCCTGCGTCGCCGGGCCGATGGCGCTCGGCTCCTACGCCAATTCGCGGCTGGTGATGCGCTTCGGCTCGCGCCGCCTCCTGTTCCTCGCCCTCGCCTGCTTCACCGGCATCGCCGGCCTGCACCTCGCCGTGGCCGCGACCGCCGGCGAGACCTTGTGGACGTTCATCCCGCTCCAGGCCGCCGCCATGGCCTGCTTCGGCCTGATCGGCGCCAATGCCGGCGCGCTGGCGATGGAGCCGCTCGGCCACGTCGCCGGCACCGCCTCGTCGCTGCAGGGCGTGCTGACCACGATCGGCGGCGCGCTGATCGGCTTTGCGGTCGGCCAGAGCTTCGACGGCACCACCTTGCCCCTGCTCGCCGGCTTCACGGCCTGCGGCGCGCTCGGCCTCGTCATCGCCCGCTGGGCCAATCGCGACCCCTGCCGCGACAGCCACGACGAAGCCGAGATCGAGATCCAGGAAACCGCGACGCGGCCGGCCTGAGGGGCGGGTTGAAGTGGGGCGGCCCTGAGATGGGCCGGCTGAGGTAGGGCTGACCATCCTGGCCCCTCTCCCTGGCGGGAGAGGGGTTGGGGCGAGGGGGTCGGGCGCCCTCGATAACGGCACTGCAATCGACCCGAGCGAACCTTCCGGCTCCGAACCCCCTCACCCCTGCCCCTCTCCCCCTGGGGGAGAGGGGAGCAGGAAATAAGTCGAGGCAGTCGAGGAGAGGTGGCGCGCAATCGCCCAGGAACGGCAAGACCCGGCCGCATCGCCGCGGCCGGGTTTCGAAGGCCGCAAGAGGCCGGAAGGTTCATAAAGTTCACATCCCGTCGCGGGCGGAAGCGATGAACCTTCCAGCCTTTCAGGCATCGTCCTCCGCGCTCGGGCCGGTCATCAGCGCCTCGGCGACCTGCTCGGTCTTGCCGCGGATGGCGCGCTCGAGGCGGGCGGCGACTTCCGGATTCTCGCGCAAATAGGTCTTGGAATTCTCGCGGCCCTGGCCGATGCGGACGCTGTCGTAGCTGAACCAGGCGCCCGATTTCTCGACGAGGCCGGCCTTGACGCCGAGATCGAGTATCTCGCCGACCTTGGAGATGCCTTCGCCGTACATGATGTCGAACTCGACCTGCTTGAACGGCGGCGCCACCTTGTTCTTGACCACCTTCACGCGAGTCGTGTTGCCGACGATGTCGTCGCGGTCCTTGATCTGGCCGGTGCGGCGGATGTCGAGGCGGACGGAGGCGTAGAATTTGAGCGCGTTGCCGCC
>JBJMTY010000068.1:0-8344 GCA_045811445.1 Allosphingosinicella sp.
GCCGCGGGTCCATTCCGCCCGCACCAGCACGGTCCCGGCTTCCTCGTCTATCTCGGCGAAGCCGACGCGGGCGACACCGAGATATTGGCCGAGCAAAGCGGCGGCGATCCGCTTCACTTCCGACGGCTCGCCGACGCCGCGCACGGCATCGGCCAGCTCGACCTGGAAGGTGAGGCGGCGCTGCGCCTGGACCGGACGCGTGACGTCCTCGCGCTGGCTGAAGATGCCGGCGACGCCGCCGCTCTCGTCGACGATCGGCGTCAGGCTGTAATTCCAGTAGCTCTCGTCGGGGACGCCGTCGCGCTCGACGGTGAACATCTGCTCGACGACCGAGAGCGCCCGCTTGGTCGCCAGCACCTCGGCGAATTGCGGCCCCACCGTATCCCAGAGCCGCGCCCAGACCTCGCGCGCCGGCCGGCCGAGCGCGGCCGGATGCCGATCGCGCAGGAGCGCGGCGAAAGCCCGGTTGTAGAGGAGGATGAGGTCGGGGCCCCAATAGACGGCGGCGGCGCTGCTCATCCGCCCGCACAGATCGGCGGCGAAGCGCAGCCGCTCGGGCCATTGCTCGACCGGGCCGAGCGGCGTCGTCTCCCACGCGATTGGCGCGGCGAGCGGATCGCCCGAGGGCGGCTCCTTCTCCTGTCGCGCCTGCGATGCCATATTGAGCGCGCCTCCCGCTACCGAGCACCTGCTTAGCGCGGGCGCGGCGACACGGGAACCATTGAAAATAGGGCAGGAGTCAGGCGAGCGCGGCCTGTTTTTCCTCGGCGATGCGGTCGAGCTCCGCGCGGCTCTTCTTTTCCGCGGCGGATTTCAGCTGGCCGCAGGCGGCCATGATGTCGCGTCCGCGCGGGCGCCGGATCGGGGCGCTGATCCCGGCCTCGAAGACGATGCTGGAGAAGCTGCGGATCCGTTCCTCGTCCGAGCATTCATAGTCGCTCCCCGGCCAGGGATTGAACGGAATGAGGTTGACCTTGGCGGGGAGCTTGTAGCGCTTGATCAGCCGGACCAGCTCGCGCGCATCCTCGTCGCTGTCGTTCTTGTTCTTGAGCATCACATATTCGAAGGTGATGCGGCGGGCATTGTTGGCGCCGGGGTAAGCGGCGCAGGCCTCGAGCAGCTCCTCGATGCCGTATTTGCGGTTCAAGGGCACGATCTCGTCGCGCACTTCCTTGGTCACCGCATGGAGCGAGACGGCGAGGTTGACGCCGATCTCCTCGCCGGCGCGGGCCATCATCGGCACCACGCCCGACGTGGAGAGGGTGATGCGGCGGCGCGACAGGCCGAGGCCGTCGCCGTCCATGACGATCTTCAGGGCGTCGCGGACATTGTCGAAATTGTAGAGTGGCTCGCCCATGCCCATCATCACGATGTTGGAGAGCATGCGGCCCTCGGGCTGGGAGGGCCATTCGCCGAGCGCATCGCGGGCGAGCATGACCTGGCCGACGATCTCCCCCGCGTCGAGGTTGCGCACCAGGCGCATCGTGCCGGTGTGGCAGAAGCGGCAATTCAAGGTGCAGCCGACCTGGCTCGAGACGCAGAGCGTGCCGCGGTCGGCGTCGGGAATGAACACCATCTCGAAATCGTGGCCGTCGCGGGTCCTCAGCAGCCATTTGCGGGTGCCGTCGGTCGAGACCTGCTCGACCACGATGTCCGGCCGGCCGACGACGAAGCGCTCGGCCAGCCAGGCGCGGTGCGGCTTGGCGATGTCGCTCATCGCGTCGAACGAGGTGGCGCCGCGATTGTAGATCTGGTGCCAGATCTGCTTGGCGCGCAGCTTGGCCTGCTTCGCCTCCATCCCGGCTGCGGCCAAAGCCTCGCGAATCTGCGTCTTGGAGCGGCCGACCAGGTCGACGCGCGCGTCCGCGCCCGCGGCGGGCGCGGGGCGCGGGACGGGAACCGGGTCGATATGACCGGGAATGGGCATCGGCGCTGTCATGATCGGCTCCATGTAGGGCGAAGAGCGCCAAATTTCCACCCACTCAGGCCGCTCGCCCGCCGCCTCCGCCGCCGACGTGGACGAGCCGCTCGATCCCCGCCTCAATCGCCACCACGCTGCCCTGCGGCAGGCCCGCCGCTATCGGTGCGCCGCATCCGGGATGATCCGCCGCCCCGGTCATCAAGCCGCGCAGCACGCGCGACGACATTCCGTGCATGACGATCAGGCGATCGCCTTCGTCATGGGCCGTGTCCGCCAGCCAGGCGCGCAGGCGGACGGCCATTTCGTCATAGCCTTCGCCGCCCGGCGCAACGATCGTGAAGATGCCGTGGGCCGGATCGAACCAATCCTCCCCCTGCTCGGCGGCGAGCTCTCGATAAAGGCGCCCGCCCCATTCGCCCATGCCGATCTCTCCAAGGCGCGGGTCGGTGCGGGCGGCGTGCCAGTCCAGCTCGAGATGCTCGGCGACGATCGCCAGCGTCTGGAGCGCGCGGCCGGCGGTCGAGGCCCACAGGGTGAGCGGCGGCTTCGGCCCCAGCGCCCGCCGCAGCGCCGCGCCCATCTCCTCGGCCTGCACAAAGCCGGCGCGGGTGAGCGGCGTGTGGAGGGCCTCGCCCTGCATGCGGCCCGCGGCGTTGAACACGGTCTCGCCGTGCCGGGCGATGAAGGTCCGGCCGCTCATCGCGCGCAGGCGATGGCGGCGGCGTCGATCGCGCTCGCGGCGCCGCGCAGGCGATAGAGATCGCGCATCGCCCCGCCCGCCTCGTTGCGCGTCTCGATGCTGAGCGCCGCGCCGGTCCGCATAGCCGCGACGATCTCCGCGTCGGCCCTGGCGTCCGGCGCCCAGGCATTGAGCCCGCCCCCGATCAGCTGGAAGGTGCGGGCGTCGACGCGCAGCAACACCGCCGAGCCGGCGCGCTTGGGCCGGGCGAAGCGGATGGCGAGCTGGCCGCGGACGCCGCGCGACGGCACCCACGACAGGGCCAGATAAGCTCCGGAAGGCCCTCCCCGGCCTGCCCCCTCCGGCTCGGCGACGGCCCGGCACTGCCCGCCGTCACGCAAGGCCGCCCAGCCGAAAAAAATCCCCACGGCTTGCGGCGCCGCTGCCGCGAGAGACGCAAACAGCAGAGAGAAAAGGACAAATTTCCGGACCATCGTCATCGCCGCGATCCTGTTCGGCTTGTCGCCCGGGAGCAACAGGAAAAGCCGTTTATCTGGGGTTCATGCAACCTTGGCGAGCGCCGCGCGTCGGGCCCTGCTCTCAGGGGGAATGCGAAAACTGGGAAAGAAAATGGAGTGTTTTCATGCGTAAGTTGATCATCGCCGCCCTTGCCGCCTCGGCGCTCGCCACGCCCGCGCTGGCGCAGGACAAGGCGCCTTTCTCCGGCGTCCGGGTCGAAGCCATTGCCGGCTGGGACCGCAACCAGGTTTCGGGCGGCCGGAGCGACGGCATCCATTACGGCGCCGGCCTCGGCTACGACTTCCGGACCGGCGGCGCCGTGCTCGGCATCGAGGGCGAAGCGGGCGATTCGACGGCGGACAAGTGCGCCACGAGCGTCAGCAATGTCGGCGACCGGCTGTGCGCGGAGGCGGGCCGGGACCTCTATGTCGGCGGCCGGGTCGGTGCGCTCATCGGTCCCTCGACCCTGGTCTACGCCAAGGCGGGCTATGCCAATACGCGCCTGCGCGTCGCCTACGACGCCAATCTCGCCGGCACCGCCGGCGATTTCACCACCCGCGGCGATTATGACGGGTTGCGCGTCGGCGGCGGCATCGAGCACGCGATCGGCCGCAACACCTTCGTGAAGGCCGAATATCGCTACTCGAACTACGAGCAGGGCTTCGAGAAGCACCAGGTCGTCGGCGGCTTCGGCTTCCGCTTCTAGGAAAGCCTCTCGCGAGCGAAGGGCCGGGGCGGCGACGCCTCGGCCCTTTTTGCGAACCCCCTAGCGGGGCCGGGTAAGGCGCTCTAATACTCCTCCAAAGTACCAATTGGGGGACCCAATGAAGGCGACGATCGAACGGGCCACGCTTCTGAGGAGTCTCGGCCACGTCCAGTCCGTGGTGGAGCGCAGGAACACGATCCCGATCCTCTCCAACGTCCTCATCGAGGCGAGCGAGGAAGGCGGCATCCGCCTGATGGCGACGGACCTCGACCTCCAGATCAACGAGACGGTCGAAGCCAACGTCACCCAGCCGGGCGCGACCACCGTCTCCGCCCACACCTTGTTCGACATCGCCCGCAAGCTGCCCGAGGGCAGCCAGGTCGAGCTGAACGCGGCCGAGGGCAAGATGCAGGTCAATGCCGGCCGCGCCCGCTTCAACCTCTCCACCTTGCCGCGCGACGACTTCCCGGTGATCGCGGAAGGCGATCTGCCGACCCGCTTCGAGCTGCCGGCGGCGACGCTGCGCCAGATCATCGACAAGACCCGCTTCGCCATCTCCACCGAAGAGACGCGCTATTACCTCAACGGGATATTCCTGCACGTCTCCGACGAATCGCAGCCGGTGCTGAAGGCGGCGGCGACCGACGGCCATAGGCTCGCCCGCGTCACCGTCCCCCGCCCGGCCGGCGCCGAGGGCATGCCCGACGTCATCATTCCCAGGAAATGCGTCGCCGAATTGCGCAAGCTGCTCGACGAGGTCGACGGCACCGTCCAGGTGTCGCTGTCGGAGACCAAGATCCGCTTCGGCCTCGGCACCGCCATCCTCACCTCGAAGCTGATCGACGGCACCTTCCCCGATTATAGCCGTGTCATCCCGACCGCGAACGACAAGCTGCTGCGCATCGATCCGCGCAGCTTCGAGGAAGGCGTCGACCGCGTCTCGACCATCGCCAGCGAGAAGACGCGGGCGGTCAAGATGGCGCTCGACCGCGACAAGGTCACGCTGTCGGTGACCAGCCCGGAAAACGGCACCGCCGCCGAGGAAGTCCCCGGCGACTACAATGCCGACGGGCTCGAGATCGGCTTCAACGCCCGCTACCTCATGGACATCCTCAACCAGATCGAAGGCGACACGGTCGAGATGCACCTCGCCGACGCCGCCGCTCCCACGCTGCTGCGCGAAAACGACAAGGCCCAGGCACTCTACGTGCTGATGCCGATGCGGGTATAAAGATCGGGCCGAAGTGGTACTTCGGCCCGCACGATGATCGAGCGCCTCAGCCTCTCCGACTTCCGCTCCTATGCCGACGCGGTGATCGCGCCCGGGTCGGGGTTGGTCGTGCTCACGGGGGAGAACGGGGCGGGGAAGACCAACGTGCTGGAGGCGGTGTCGCTGCTCTCGCCGGGGCGGGGGCTGCGGGGGGCGGCCCTTCCTGAGATGGCGCGGCGGGGCGGCACCGGCGGCTTCGCGGTCGCAGCGCGGCTCGGCGAGGTCGAGATCGGCACCGGGGCCCTCGCCGGCGAGCCGCAACGGCGACAGGTGCGGATCAACGGCGCACCGGCCTCGGCGACCTCGCTCGGCGAATGGCTGTCGGTGCTGTGGCTGACGCCGGCGATGGACCGGTTGTTCCAGGAAGGCGCCGGCGGGCGGCGGCGGTTCCTCGACCGGCTCGTTCTCGCGCTGCGCCCCGGCCATGCCGTCCACGCCGCCCGCTACGAGGCGGCGATGCGGGCCCGCAACAAGCTGCTGGGCGAAGAGGGGCGGCCCGACGAAGCCTGGCTCGCCGCGCTCGAGGCGCGGATGGCGGAGCATGGCATCGCGCTGGCCGAGGCGCGGCGCGAGGCGGTGGCCGCCTTGTCGGAGCGGCTCGCGGCATCCCCGGACGGCCCGTTCGCGCGGCCGGCGCTGGCGCTCGAAGGCGGGAATGAGGATCTGGCCTCAAGCCTGCGCGGCGGCCGGTCAAGGGACGCCGCGGCGGGCCGTACGCTGATCGGCCCGCACCGCACCGACCTCGCCGTCGCGCATGCGGAGAAGGCGCTGCCCGCCTCGCTCGCCTCCACAGGAGAGCAGAAGGCGCTGTTGCTCTCGATCGTGCTCGCCCATGCCGACCTCGTCGCCGAGCGCGCGGGCCGCCGGCCGATCCTCCTGCTCGACGAGGTCGCCGCGCACCTCGATCCCCGCCGCCGCGCCGCGCTTTTCAAGCGGCTGGAGGCGGGCGGCGGGCAAGTGTGGCTGACCGGGACCGAGCCGGCTTTGTTCGAGGGCGCGGCCGGCGACCGTTTCCACGTCGAGGGGGGGCGGATCAGTCCCGCGGGATCGCCCGCAGCCAGCTGATCACTTCCTGCTCGAGCCGGATGCGGGCGCCGGACCAGCCGTGGTCGGTCGCCGCATGGACCGTCGCCACCCGCGCGCCGGGCACCGCCTTGACCCGGGCGGCCAGCGCGTCGGCGGCCGGGGCGAGGCCGTCGTCCGAAGTGAGCACCAGCAGCGGCTGCCGCCCCAGCCCCGCCGCGCCCGGCGTCCAGTCGAAGGCGGCGGCCTTGGCGATGAGCTCGTCGGCCATGCTCTCGGCGGTGACGCCGGCGAGCGATTCCATGTCGTCGGCCATGGCCGCCACCGTCTCGCCGCGTGGGCCGGTGCGGCCGCCCATGTTGGCGGCCGAGATGAGGAGGACGCCGGCCAGGCCGGTGTCGCGCTCGCCGACCATCGCCGTCACCCACCCGCCCATCGAATGGCCGGCGACGACGATACGCTTGGTGTCGATGCCGAGCTTCGCGGCGTTGGCGGGATCGCGCAGGTAAGCGAGGACGCCGCGGGCGTCGTCCAGATCGCCGGCGAAGCGGAAGCTGCCGGGGCTCCCCCACGAGCCGCGATAGTTGAAGGTGACGACCGTCCAACCCGCCCGCCGGACGGCCTGGGCGAGATCCAGATTCTTCTCGTTGCCGGGAAGGCCGTGCATCAGCACCAGCACCGGATGCGGGCCCGCCCCGGCGGCGGTATAAGCGACGCCGTTGATCTTCACCCCGCCGGACGGGATGTGCAGCACTTCCATGCCCGCCGGATGTACCTTGTCGTGGGGCGGATCGGTGTAGATTGCGGGGTCGATCTGCGCCGGTGGCACGTGCGCGGAGGCGGACGCGGCGCACAGCGCCAGCACCGTGAAAATTCCCGCTGCGATCTTCATTGAACTCTCCCCCTCCGGCCATGTTGCAGGGCCGAAAAAAGCCGGCGGAATCCGGCCAAAATCCTTGGGTTTCGCCCCCTTCGTCGCTATATCCCGACCATGGCAACATCCCCCAGCGAAAATTCCTACGGCGCCGATTCGATCAAGGTGCTGAAGGGCCTCGACGCGGTCCGCAAACGGCCCGGAATGTACATAGGCGACACCGACGACGGGTCGGGCCTCCACCACATGGTGTTCGAGGTCTCGGACAACGCGATCGACGAGGCGCTGGCCGGCCATTGCGACCTGATCCGCGTCACCTTGAACGCCGACGGCTCCGTCTCGGTCGAGGATAATGGCCGCGGCATCCCCACCGGCATCCATGCCGAGGAAGGCGTCTCCGCGGCCGAAGTCATCATGACCCAGCTCCACGCCGGCGGGAAGTTCGAGAACACGTCCGACGACAATGCCTACAAGGTGTCGGGCGGCCTCCACGGCGTCGGCGTCTCGGTCGTCAACGCGCTCAGCGAGTGGCTGGAGCTCACCGTCTGGCGCGACGGCGAGGAGCATTGGATGCGCTTCCGCCACGGCGATGCCGAAGCGCCGCTGAAGCTGCTCGGCCCCGCGCCCGACGGCAAGAAGGGCACGAAGGTCACCTTCCTGCCCAGCCCGGACACGTTCAAGATCATCGAGTTCGACTGGGACCGGCTGGAGCACCGCTTCCGCGAGCTCGCCTTCCTCAATTCGGGCGTCCGCCTGATCCTCACCGACGCGCGGCACGAGGAGGAGAAGGCGATCGAATTGTTCTACGAAGGCGGCATCGGCGCCTTCGTCCGCTATCTCGACCGGGCCAAGACCGCGCTCATCCCCGATCCGATCTCGGTCACCGGCCAGCGCGACGATGTCGGCATCGAGGTCGCGCTCGAATGGAACGACAGCTATTACGAGCAGGTCCTCTGCTTCACCAACAACATCCCCCAGCGCGACGGCGGCACCCATCTGGCGGCCTTCCGCGCCGCTTTGACCCGCACGCTCAACAATTATGCCGACAAATCCGGCCTGATGAAGCGCGAGAAGGTGAGCCTCACCGGCGAGGACATGCGCGAAGGCTTGACCGCGATCGTCTCGGTCAAGCTGCCCGATCCCAAGTTCGGATCGCAGACCAAGGACAAGCTCGTCTCCTCCGAAGTGCGCCAGCCGCTCGAAAGCCTGATGGCCGACAAGATGGCCGAATGGCTCGAGGAAAATCCGGCGCATTCGCGCACGATCATCCAGAAGATCATCGACGCGGCCGCCGCCCGCGAGGCTGCCCGCAAGGCGCGCGAGGCCAGCCGCAAGTCGGTCATGGGCATCGC
>JBJMTY010000069.1:0-12470 GCA_045811445.1 Allosphingosinicella sp.
GATAATCGACCCGCTGCTTGAACAGGAAGCGGTCGAGCTGGGCCTCGGGGAGCGGGTAGACGCCCTGCTGCTCGACCGGGTTCTGGGTGGCGACGACCATGAAATGCTCGCCGAGCGGCAGGCTCTGGCCGTCGATGGTGACGGTCCGCTCCTGCATCGCTTCCAGAAGGGCCGCCTGGGTCTTGGGCGGGGTGCGGTTGATCTCGTCGGCGAGCAGCAATTCGGTGAAGATCGGCCCGCGCGTCAGCGTGAAGGTCGATGTCTGGAAGTTGAAAAGATTGGCGCCGATGATGTCGCCCGGCATCAGGTCCGGGGTGAACTGGATGCGGCCGAAATCGAGGCCCAATGCGGCGGCGAAGCTGTGCGCGAGCAGGGTCTTGGCGGTGCCGGGCGGCCCTTCCAGCAGGATGTGGCCGCGCGCGAACAAGGCGACGAGCATCAGCTCGACGGTCGCGTCCTGCCCGACCACCGCCTTGCCGACCTCGCCGGCGATGCTGCGCCCGAGCGCCTGGACGTCGTTGACCTTCACTTGTGATTCTCCCCTTGCCAATCGTTGAGGGCCTGCGCCGCGGCGAGCATGTCGGCCGGGCGGTGCGCCTCGCCCGCCGCGGCGGCGAGCTCGGAAAAATGCCGGCCGCCGCCGATCCGGTCGAGATAGGCGTCGAGGGCCGGGCCGGTCAGCCGCGGCGGCGCCGCGAACAAGGCCGCCGCGCGCTCCCGCACCATCTCGGCATAGCGCCCGCCCAGCCCGCCTTCGCGCCGGGCCTTGCCGACCAGGGCTGCGGTGTTGTCGACCAAAGCCCGCTTGCCGAAGGCCAAGGCGCGCTCGAGCGGATCGGGCCGGCCGAAGCGGGTCGCGGCGCGCACGGCGATGAGCAGCAGAGCGGCGGCGAGCGACAGCGTCGCGGCGAGGAAGGGCGGCACCAGAGCGAGCTTGAGCGGGCTGGGCGAGACGCCGAGGCCGTTCAGCGTCACGTCGAACAGGATGGGCAGCCGCCGGCCGCCGCCGAGATAGTCGAGCATCCGCAGCGCCCCTTCGGCCCGGCGCGCATCGGTCATGCCGTTATTGGCGAGCAGGTCAGGATCGGAGAGCATGTAGCTGTTGGTCTTGCCGAGGCGGGCGAGGACGACGCGGCCGTCCGGGTCGGTGAGGATGGGGACGAGGTTGGCCCCCTGCATCGTCTGCAGCAGGCGCGGCGCGGGGATGGCGGCGTCGCGCGGCGCGTCGGCGGGGACGAAGCGGAGCGGCTGTCCCTGGCTGCCGCGCGACCGGGAGATCTTGACCGGCCAGGCCGGCGCGAGCGTGCTCTCGGGGTCGAAGCGGGCGCGCAGGCCCACGATCCTCACCCAGCCGGGATGGGCCGGGTCGGGAATTGTCGTCCATTTCGGCATGACGACGAGGGTCGGCTTGTCGCCGCGTTGCTCGGTCGCCTTGCTCATGTCCACCGTCCCGGCCTGCGGCGTCAGGACGGCAAGCCCCTCGGTATCGGCGAGGAGGAAGTCGCTGCGGCCGATGCGCGGCTTGCGGCCGGTCGCCTCGGCGAGGCGGACGATGCCGTTGAAGCCGGTGGCGCCGGTCGACAGAGCGTGGCTGCCGCCGTCGCGGCCGGAGGAGAGGTCCGGCGCGAAGGCGGCGAGCACGATCATCGCCGCGAAGCAGAAGATGCCAGCGGCGGCGATGAGCAGCATGGTGCGCGCGCTGAACGCGCTTTCCGCGTCGCGGGCGGGACGGATTGCGACTTCGCTCATGCCCGCCAGGTCCGCGGCAAGACGAGGTCGGCATAAGCGGCGCGGGCCTCGCTCCATTCGCCGGCATCGACCGGCCGGCCGCCGAACAGGCTGCGCTCGACCGAGGCCGCGATGCGGGCGAACAGGCTGCGCGCCGGCGGCGGCAGGGCCGGCGCGGCGGCCAGCTCGCGGCTGGTGAGGGCGGGGCGGACGAGCCGCGGCCGGCGGCGGCCGACATCCTCGATCGAACGGTAGAGCAAGTGGCGGACGGCCTCGGCGTAGCGGCCTTCTCGGGCGAGCGCGTCGGCTTCCTCCAGCCAGGCGCGAGCCGGCGCTTCCTCTGGCGCCCAGCCTTCCTCCTCGGCCGCCTCGCTCCCGGCCCGCCGGCGCCGCCGCCACGGCATCGGCCAGGTGCCGTGGCCCAGGCGCTGCGACGCTCCATAGATCAAGGCGGCGCCGGCGAGGCCGATCACCGTCCACAGCAGGATAAGGGCGTAGGGCGCGTCCGGAAAGAAGCTCCCGACCCACTCGATGGCGCGGCCGACCGGGCGGAACAGGCGGCCGAGCGCGCGCGCGACGTCGAGCAGCCATTCCGGCGGCCTGGGCGGCGGCGGCGCGGGCTGGAGCGCGAACTGGATGTCGGGATCGGCGATCAGGGCGCGATGCGCGGCGGCGACGTCCCGCGCGGCCCCCGCCGCCTGTACTGCTTCGCCCCCGATGATCGCCTCCGCTCGCTTCATCCCGAAGGTTAGAGAAGGAGCCGGGCCTCGGCAATGGCCGCCGCGCGGCTCGCGAAAGGGGCTGGACAGGCACCCGCGCCGCCGCCAGTTTTGGCCGCAATTCAGCAACGGGCGAGGGGAAGAGAGAATGGCGAGCAGCGCATATCCGGCGGGGGAGGGGGGAGTGGACCTCGGGCGGACGTTGGGCCGCGCCTTCGCGACGATCGGCAGCCACCCGGGCGTGACGCTCGGCATCGCCTTCCTGTTCGCGGCGCTGCCGCTCGCCGCCATGGACGCCGCGACGCGGCTGGCGCCGCGGGCCGATTTCTCCAGCGTCTTCGTGGGGATAATGGTCATCGCCGTCGTCGGCGCCTTCCTCGCCTTCCTCCTCCAGTTCATCACCCAGGGCGCGCTGATGCGGGTGACGGTGCGCGCCGCGGTGGGCGAGCGAGCCAGCTTCGCCGATGCGGCCGCGACCGGCCTCAAGGCGTCGCTCCCCTTGCTCGCGCTCGGTATCCTCTCGGGGATCGCGATCATGTTCGGCCTGATATTGCTCCTCGTTCCCGGCATCATGCTGTGGGTGCGCTGGAGCGTCGCCGGGCCGGCTTTGGTCGCCGAGCGGCTTGGGCCGATCGAGGCGCTGGGGCGCAGCGCCGAGCTGACGGACGGCGCGCGCTGGAAGGTGTTCGGGCTCCAGATCCTGCTGCTGATCTTCGGCTGGATCGTGAATACCACCGCCGTCAGCGTGATGGGCGCCGTCTATGGCGGCCACGTCGCTTCCGAGGCGATGAGGCAGGGCACCGGGCTGCCGATCGCCTGGACGATCGGCAACGCGCTCGCCGGCACCCTCGTCGCCGCCGTCGGCGCGGTGACCTCTGCGTCGCTCTACATCGAGCTGCGCGAATCGAAGGAAGGCCCGATGGTCGACCGGCTGGCCGAAGTGTTCGCCTGAGCCGGGCTCAGGCCTGCGCGGCCCCGGCGGCGGCCCCGGCGGCGGCGGCCGGCGCGGCGCCGGCCGGGAGCAGGTGCTTCTGCACCTTGCCGGCGGCGGTGCGCGGGAAATCGGCGACGAACTCGAAGCTCGTCGGCACCTTGTAGGCGGCGAGCCGGCTGCGGCAATAGGCGTCGAGCTCGGCCCCGGCGGGGCGGGGCTGGCCGCCGGCGGCGCGCAGATAGGCGCGGCCCACTTCCCCCCAGCGCGGATGCGGCGCCGCGACCACCGCGGCCTCGCAGACCGCCGGATGCGCGGCGAGCACCTTCTCCACTTCGGCGGGATAGACGTTCTCGCCGCCCGAGATGAACATCTCCTTGCGCCGGCCGGCTATGGTCCAGAAGCCGTCGGAATCGCGGCGGGCGAGGTCGCCGGTGCGCAGCCAGCCTTCGGCGGTGAAGGCGGCGGCGGTCGCCTGCGGGTCGTTCCAATAGCCGGGCGTCACCCCCGGTCCGGCGAACAGCAGGTCGCCGACCTCGCCGTCGGGCAGATCGCGCCCGTCGCCGTCGACGATGCGCGCCGAGACCAGCAATTGGGGCTTGCCGACCGAGCCGATCCGCTCCCAGGCGTCTTGGGGCGCGGCCAGGAAGGCGGTCGGGCCGGTCTCGGTCATGCCCATGCCGGCGCACAGGCGGATGCCGAGCCGGCGCGAGCGCTCGACCAAAGCGTCGGGCAGCGGGGCGCCGCCGCAGCCCCAATGCCGCACATGGCCGAGCGGCGCCGAGGCGAAGCCGGGATGGTCGAGCAGATCCTGGTAGATGGTCGGCACCGCGAACACAGTGTCGAGCCGCCGGGCGTGGAGCAGGCGGACGATCTCGTCGGCATCGAAGCCGCCGGTCACCAGCACCCGCCCGCCCTGGAACAAGGTCGGCAAGGCGTGGAGGTTGATCCCGGCGGTGTGAAACAAGGGCAGGAAGCTCGCCGTCGTGTCGGACGCGTCGAGGCCGATCGCCGCGCCGAGATTGACGTAATTGGCGAGCGCCATGCGGAACGTGTAGATCACGCCCTTCGGCCGCCCGGTCGTCCCAGAGGTGTAGAGCAGATACCAGATGCCGTCGGCGGGCCAGGTCGCGCGGCGCCGAGGACCAGGCGGCGGCGGCGGGACGGCGGCCAGCAGCCGCTCGAAATCGGCGTCGAGGTCGATGGCGGGAAGGCCGGTCGCTTGTGCCGCGGCCCGGTCCTCGGCGCCGTGGAGCAGCAGCACCGGCCCGCTGTCGGCGATGAAGGCGGCGAGCTCGGCCGGCGGCATCCGCCAGTTGAGCGGCACCAGGATCGCGCCCATCTTCGCGCAGGCGAACAGCAGCTCGAAGAAAGCCGGGCGGTTGCGGCAGAGGATGGCGACGCGATCGCCTTCGCGAAGGCCGTGCCGGGCGAGCAGCCCGGCGGCGCGCGCGGCGCGGGCGTCCAGTTCGGCATAAGTGAAGGTCCGGCCGGTGGCGCTCTCCTCCAGCGCCACGGCGTCCGGGGTCAAGGCGGCGCGCTTGGCGAGCAGGTCCGGAAAAGCGTGGATCATCGCCGCCGCAGCCCTTCGGACATGAGGTCGGCGGCGATGTCGGCGACGCGTTCGGGGACGAGGCTGCGGTCCCAGATGCCGTAGCGCATGCCCAGGAACACGCTCATCCCGATCAGCGCCCAGGCGCGGGCTTCGTCGGTCTCCTCGACGTCGCCGCTGCCTGCCGAAATCTCGCCGCGCCGGCGGGCGGCGGCGAGGTTGCGGCGATAGCCGTCGACGAAGCTCAGATAATGCTCGCGATAGACGTCCTCGGCGACGAACTGCGCTTCCTCGACGATCCGGTAGAGCTCGGGATGGCGGCGGACGAAGGCGATGAACGCCTCGAGCCCGAGCCGCTCGGCGGCGAGCCGGTCGGGGGCGTCCTTCACCGCTTCGGCGACATGGGCGCGGGTCGCGCGGCTCATCTCTCGGACGAGGGCGCGGAACACTTCCTCCTTGCTGTCGAAATAGGTGTAGAAGGTGCCGAGCGCGACGCGGGCGCGGCGGGTGATGCCGATGATCCCAGCCTCGTGATAGCCGAGCTCGCCGAACTCCGCCGCGGCGGCGTCGATCAGCCTCTGCAGCGTCTTGCGGCCCCGCTCGGTGCGCGGCGCCTTGTCGGCCGCCGCCGCTCTGTCCCCGCCCAGGTCCAATCCACCCCTCCCCGAGAGGCGCGAAGTTGAACTGCTTTTCAGCTTCGCGCAAGCGCCCGGCGGACGGTCAGCCCTTGGCCCGGGCGATGTAATCGTCGATCGCGGTGGCGAGCACGGCGAGCGGCACCGCCCCCGCCTCGATCACCGCGTCGTCATAATCGCGTATGTCGAAGCGCGGGCCGAGCGCGGCCTTGGCCTTCTCGCGCAGCCGTACGATCTCGGTATGCCCCACCTTGTAGCCGCACGCCTGGCCCGGCGAGGCGCAATAGCGGTCGACCTCGCTGGTGATCGCGCCCCGCGCCCGGCCGGTGGCGCCGGTCATGTAGTCGACCGCTTTCTCGCGGCTCCAGCGCTGCGAATGGAGGCCGGTGTCGGTGACCAGGCGGGCGGCGCGGAAGCGCAGGGCCTGGAACATGCCGAGCCGCCCGAACGGGTCGTTCTCGTAGAAGCCCAGCTCGTCGACGAGCTGCTCCGAATAGAGCGCCCAGCCTTCGGTATAGGCGTTGAAGCCCATCAGGGAGGCGATCAGCGGCACGTCGGCGCGATGCTCGGCGACATAGGCGCCCTGCCAGGTGTGGCCGGGCAGGCCCTCGTGCGCGGAGAGCGAGGGGATGGTGAATTTGGGCCAGTTCGAGGTGGTGCTGAGGTTGATGTAATAGATGGCCGGGCGCTTCCCATCCAGGGAGGCGAAGTTCATGTAGCCGAGCGACGCCCCCGCCTCGATGTCGGGGGGCACGCGCTTGACCTGGAGCGGCGCCGCCATCCGCATCCGCGACACGCGCGGCAGCAGCGCGCGCAGCTCGCCGATCTTCTCGTTGACGTAGGCGACGGCCTGCCTTTTGCCGGCATCGTCGTCGGGGAAGAGCTGGCGCGGGTCGCGGGTGAGGGCCGAGAGCCGCTCGCCGACGCTGCCCTGGGTCATGCCCTGCGACTTCAGCACCTCGTCCATCCGCGCGTCGAGCTCGCGGCCCTGGTCGAGGCCCATGCGGTGGATCTCGTCGGGCGAGAGGTCGGTGCTGGTCGAATATTGCAGCAGCCAGCGATAATAAGCCTCGCCCTGCGGCAGCTTTTGGACGCCGGCGGCGTGGGTCGCCTTGCGGCGGAGCAAAGCGAGCGCGGCGATCTGGCGGTCGAGCGCGGGATAGACCGAGCGGGCGACGATCGCCTCGGCCCGCGCCGCCCAATTGCCCGTTATGTGCTTTTCGGATGTGCGCCGCACCAATGAGGCGACCAGCCGCGCCTTGGCGGGGGGCGTCGCGCGCAGGTCGCGCATCTGCTTGAGCGCGGTGTCGAGCAGGAAGTCGGGCGGCACCACGCCGCGCGCGGCGTCCCGGCGGGCGGCCTCGGTCTCCTGGTCGAGCGCGACGGCGAAGGCGGCGAGGCGGGCGAGATAATCCTCGGCGTCGCGCCGGGTTTCGATGCGATGCACCGAATCGAGGAATTCGGGGATGTTCTGGTAGGCGCCGTCCTGCTGGCTGATCACATAGGGGTTGCCGCCCCCGAACGCGCCGATCGAGCCGTAGGCGAAGCGCGTCCCGGCCGCGGCATTGTCGAGCAGATAGTCGGCGCTGTCGTAGACGAGGCGGTCGTGGCCGGTGAGCGCCTTGCGGTCGATTGCGGCGAGCATGCGGCGGTGGCGGGCGATGCCGGCGACGGTGCGCGCGCGGGCGGCGGCGGAGCGGTCGTCGAGCCGGCCGCGCGCGGCGGCGTGGGCGCCGGTGTCGAGCCCGAGCAGGCTCAAGGCTTCCGGGGATTCCCTCAGCACGTCCCACGCGATCGCGTCCAGCGTCGCGGCGAGCCGCGCGTCGAGCGCGGCAAAGGCCGGAAACGGCAGGCCCGCGGCAAGTCCGGCGGCGGCGGAAGCGGAAGCGGAGAGGAAGTCGCGGCGGTCGAGGTTCATCGGGCGCATCCTTGGTCGAGAAGCGAAGGCAGGGACGAGGGTGCCCGGTTAGGACGGGACGAGGGGCCCCGGCAAGGGCATGCCTCTCCACTCCCGCAGATCCAGGCCAGGTCTCGAACGGATGGCGCTTCTCGCCGGCGCCCCGGCTGCAGCGATAGCCTCGACGCAGACCGCGCCTTCATGGCTCACCTTGTGGGCGAGCCAAGGCGGCCGGTGACGTCGCGAACCGCGTAGACGCCCTGCCCACACCGGCGATGCGCGCCTCGGCCACGACGGTCGGCTGCCGGCGGCGGAGCTGGGCGTGCGAGATATCGTCGTGCGCCTGCCCGAGGCAGTCGTAGCAGACTTTCTCCAGCGTCAGCCTTGCTTCGAGGGCGGCGTAAGTGACGCTTTGCTCCGTGTTTTCGCCGGGTAGCGCATAGACACGCTCGATGAGAGGCGGACGGTCAATCATTGCTCGAAGATGCGGCGGCGCCCTCATCGTCCGCGGCGGGCTCAAAAGTAATTTCCAGTCTGAAGATGTTGCGGCCCAGTCTCATGCGGTGGAGGTGGGCATCTATTCGGTGGAGACGGCGGTGGCGGTCGAGGCATCCTTGCCGGCGGCGCAGCAATCCCAGCTGGCGACGAGGGTATGCGCCACCGCGTTGCTGCCTCCCGACAAACCTGGGTCTGTCCACGTCATCGGAAGCTGATAGGCTGGCGCCGTGCCGGTTGCGGCGAACCCGTACTTCGCGATGTCCAGTCCATCATGGTAGCGGGCCTCGCCCGTCAGGCTCGTCGAACCTTTCGAGGCGAGCATGTGGGGCTTTGGCTTGCGCGCGAAGACGTCGTCGGCCTTTGCGCCGCTCTTGGCCTGGGCGGTGACCTTCCGCCCTTTGTTTACCTTCCACGCCTCCCAGTACGTCACACTTATGTTGACGGGTGAGGGCGCGGCCCCCTGCGCGGGACAACTTTCAACGTCTACTGCCAGCGTGACCTTCTGCACGATGAAGCCGCCCGTCGGAGCGCTCCTGTCGAGTTTCCAGTTGATCGCCCATTCAAAGGTGCCGCAAGGACCGGTCGAAAGCGGCGCTGCCGTTTTCTTGCTCAGCGTCGGCAGCGCGGGCTGGTGCGTCCCCTTTTGATGATCTCCCTGCGCGCCGGCCGCCCGGGGTCCGCCGCCTGCGATCGTCGAAAGAGGATCGTCGTCCTTCGCCTGCACCGGTCCCGCCCGCCATCCGCCGACGAGGCCGGATTGGTCCGCGCGGGCTCCGCAGGCGGGGACGCGGCTGAGATCGAAGCCGACGGGCTCTGACGCCGCGGAGATCGTTGCGTCGATGCCGGGCGCTCGCGAAAGGATGCGCCGGTCCGCCTCGGACTCTCGCGTGAAATTGGTCGAAAGGACCCGCCGCGCCGGGACTCGCGGCGCCTCAATCTTCCCCTGCGGATCCACCCAGGCGTGCACCTGCAACACATAGCGCATTATCGCGCTGCGGTCACCCCTCAGTGTCGTGGCGCGTCCAGCGCTGACCCGGCACTCAGGCGAAGCGAAGCAGCGGAAAGCTCTGCGGCAGGGAGATCAGGGCGACAGGCGGGGCGCCCACGAAGCGACTGCCGCCCGCCCCTCGTCCGCTGGCTCCTCCCTAGCCAAAGTGTTAGACCGGCTGGGTGGTCAAGAACTCCACCGCCCACGGCACGCAGTTCACCAAGCAGCCGCTGCGGCCCTACGGTCGCTCACTACGGGATTTCGAACCGCTCTCACCGGCAGAAAAGACGTTGCTCGATTGTTGCAGACAGGGAGAGTTTGCAATCATCGGGGAGGCCCGGCCGGACAAGGAGACGGAAGCTAATCGAGTTCGGGCTGACTTCGTCCGTTTCCTCGCCCTGGGCGGCGACGAGCGAGCTCCCGTGCATGAGCACGGGGTACAGCTATTCGGGGCTTGGCTCACGAACGTACTCCAGCTCACTGCCGCGCGCGTGCCGCGAAGAATGGCACTCTGGCATTGCTGGATAGAACGGATCGAAGCTGGCCAAACGTCCTTCGAGCTTCTGAGCCTGTCCGGAACCCGCCTCAAGGGTGGTCTACTGGGGGATCGGCTGCATTGTGAAGGCAGCTTTTTCATGAACGACGGTTTTCATGCCTCCGGAGAGGTCCGTCTGCTGGGCGCAAATATCGGCGGAAATCTCGACTGCCGCGCCGGTCTCTTCGAAAATCCCTCAGGAGATGCGCTTTCGTGCGATGGCTCTGTCATTTCTGGCAGCATCATAGCTGCCGGCTGCCATGCCAAAGGAAATGTGCGTCTCCACGCCGTAACCATCGGCGGGGACCTGGACGTTCGCGGCGGGCTGCTCGAGACGCCGGGACGACATGCACTTTCGGGCGATGGCGCTAACGTATCAGGCAGTATCTACCTGTCCCAAGGGTTCCGAGCTGTTGGCCAAGTCCGTCTTGTCGCTGCGGTCAGCGGGGGCGACGTGGACCTTACGAACGGGCGGTTTGAGCACAGCAAAGATGTGGCCCTCGACTGTGACCGTTTGCATGTGCGCGGGCGCCTCTTTCTTAGCTCTCTTGTGGCACTTAGCGGCGTGGACATGTCATTGGCTTACGTCGGCACCCTTTGTGACGATTTCGTTAGTTGGGCCGGCGCCAAGGGGCGAGTGGTACTCGACGGGTTCACCTATGGGCGCTTGGCCGGGATCGCGCCGGTAGATGCTGGGACACGAATTGATTGGCTCCGTCTGCAGGTCCCCACTCATCTGGGGGAGGAGTTCCGCCCTCAGCCGTGGGAGCAGGTAACTATCGCGTTGCGCGCGATGGGCCACCCGGATGAAGCGCGGGCGGTGGCGGTCGCAAAACAGGATCACCTACGCCGTGCGGGAAAAATGGCGGCCGGTGCCCGGATGTTTCACTGGGCATACGGTGCGCTGATCGGCTATGGATACATGCCTTGGCGCCTCATCAGGTTGATGTCGCTTGTGTGGCTGTTTTGCGGCTTGGTTTATTGGTGGGCGGCTAACCCAGGCCCGCTCGGGCCGAGTTCCTATCTCATTGCCCCTGCGGGGAAGGAGGCGAACCCAAGGAGACCCGACTATGCCAACTTCGTCCCACTCTTCTACTCCGCCGACGTGCTCCTTCCCGTCATTGACCTCGGCTATAAGGACGAATGGCAACCGGTGGTGACCAGGGACAGCAAGCCTCTGCTCGCTGGCCAGATCCTCCGTTTCATTTACTGGTTCGAGATCACGTTCGGGTGGGTTGCAGGCCTCCTTCTCGTTGCGGTCGTCGGGAACCTCGTCAAGAAAGATTAACGCCCTGAACTTCGAGCAGGAGGAAGCTCGGCCGCTCAGTGATGCGACGCCCGTGGGCCCCGGCTTTGGCTTGGCTTTGGCCTGGCCTTTGGCCCTGGCGAGGCCACCCGCGGGTGCGAATAGGGGCAGCCGGAGAGGTGGCGAGAAGAATGCCCCCGCTGCCATAGAACTTGAACACCGGTTCAAGTTTCAGTATCAGGCTCCCACTGGCCGCTGAAGAACCCCTCTAACCGGGGCGCGAGCGGCTCATGGGGGAGACGGGGGTTTTGAAGCGGTTCACCGCATCCGACGGGGCGCGAATTGCTTATGCCGACGAGGGGGAGGGCCGGCCGGTCCTGCTGCTCCACGGCCTGATGGCCCATGCCGGCTTCTTCGATCGGCAAAAGCCTTTGCGCGGCAACTTCCGACTCATCGCGGTCGACCTTCGCGGGCACGGCCGGTCGCCGAGCGAGGCCGATCCGCCCAGCCTCGACGTGCTCGCCCGCGACGTCGCCGAGCTCGCCGCCGCCCTCGGCCTCGAAGACGCGATCGGTGTCGGCTGGTCGCTCGGCGCGGCCGTGCTGTGGCGCGTGCTCGCCGGCCCCGCCTCGCGCCGCTTCGCCGGCGCGGTGGTGGTCGACATGACCCCGCGCGTCGCCAATGCCGAGGATTGGGACCTCGGCCTCCCGCCCGAGACGTGCGATGCCCGCACCCGCGCCATCGCGTCCGATTTCCCGACCTTCGCCGCCTCGGCCGGCGCCGCCATCTTCTCGCGGAGCGGCGAGGCGCCGCGCCATCCGCTCGCCGACTGGGCGGCCGGCGAGTTCGCCCGCAACGACCCCGCCGCGATCGGCGCGACCTGGGCCTCGCTGGTCGAGGAGGATTTCCGCCCCGAGCTCGCCACCATCCGCCAGCCGACCCTGGTCGTCCACGGCGCCCACAGCCACCTCTACGGCCCCGACACCGCCGACCATCTCGTCGCCGCCCTGCCCAACGCCCGGGCGGTGCGCTTCGAGGGCTCGGGCCACGCCCCGCATCTCGAGCAGCCCGACTTGTTCAACCGCACCATCGAGGAGTTCGCGGCGAGCCTGCCGCCTGTCCTTCACCGCACCACCCAAAAGCAGACCGCCTGACAGGAGAGATCGACATGAACCGGACCCACTTGCTCACGACGCTGAAGGCGGGCGCCGCCTTCGCCGCCCTCGCCGCCGCCTCGCCCTTGCTCGCGCAGGGCCCGGCCGCGACTCCGCCGGGCGACGCCCCGACGGCCCCGCAGACCGAGGAAGGCCGCGCCGCCGCCGCCAACGCCGCCCGCGCCGACCAGGCGACGACGCAGGGCGACCAGGGCATCATCGTCACCGCCCGCCGCCGCGCGGAAAATCTCCAGGACGTGCCGATCGCCGTCACCGCCTACACCGGCGAGGCGCTCGAGCGGCAGGGCGCGCTCGACATCACCGCCATCTCCGACACCACGCCGAACGTCACCTTCGAGACGTCGCGCGGCACCAACACCACGCTGACCGCCTTCATCCGCGGAGTCGGTCAGCAGGATCCGGTCGCCGGCTTCGAGGCGGGCGTCGGCCTGTATCTGGACGACGTCTATCTGAACCGCCCGCAGGCCGCCGTGCTCGAGATTTACGACGTCGAGCGGGTCGAGGTGCTGCGTGGGCCGCAGGGCACGCTCTACGGCCGCAACACGATCGGCGGCGCGATCAAATAC
>JBJMTY010000070.1:0-5572 GCA_045811445.1 Allosphingosinicella sp.
CCACGCTGTCGGAGCACCACGGCAGCATGGGCCCCAGCCTGCGCTGGGGCGACGGGGGAGGGTTTCGGGGGAGGGCTCCGGAGCCTCTGCGTCTCTGCGCGAATAGGTGCATCCCCGGTTAGTGCGGGGGCGTTGTGCGGCTAGGCGGCGGATGGTAGGAAGAATTCCTACTGGAGGTGCTTATGGGTGCGGCGCAGAAGTTGAGCATCGCTTTGACCGAGGAGCTGGCGCGCGACGTCGAGGCGGCGGTGGCGAGCGGCGATTATTCGACGGCCAGCGAGGTGGTGCGCGATGCGCTGAGGGCGTGGAAGCGCGAGCGCGGCGACCGCGAGGCGGCGATCCGGCGGCTCAGGCAATTGTGGGACGAGGGGCTGGCGAGCGGGGAGCCGGTCGAAGGCGGGTTCGACGCCGAGGACATCATCCGGCGCGGCCGTGAGCGGCTGGCGGCGGAGCGCCGGAAGGCCGGATGAGGCTCCGCCGGCTCCCGCAGGCCATCCGGGACGTCGACGACATCTGGAACTGGATCGCGGCCGAGGATTTTGCGGCGGCGCAACGCTGGGCGCGCCACGTCGTCGAGGCGACCGACCGGCTGATCGATTTCCCGAACAGCGGCACGCCGCGCCCCGAGCTCGCGGCCGGTGTGCGCAGCATCGTGGTGGGCCGCTACCTCGCGCTCTACCGCGTCGGCCCCGACAGCGTGGATATCGTCCGCATCGTCCACGGCGCGCGCGATCTGGCTGGGCTGCTCGGCGACGAGGGCGCGGGGCAGTAACCGAAGGCGGTCACTAATGGGTGCGACCGCTTTTGTGGTTCTATGACACCAGGTGCGGCTCCGAGGCTGCTTTGGTTCGCGCGGAGGCGCGGAGGGGCTGCGGCTGACCTTTTCCTTCCGGCGAAGCCGTTACCTTGCGTGAGTGGCGGAAGTTTCCGCTCGCGGAACAGGAAGGTGGACCCCGGATCAAGGCCGGGGTGACGCGGGAAGGGTGGGGAGCGTCTGCACTTTCGTCATGCCGGACTTGATCCGGCATCCACCTGCTTTCTAGCTTCCCCGCATGGAGCGCGAGCCGGCCGTCTATATCGTCGCGAGCATGTTTCACGGCACGATCTACACCGGCGTCACGTCGAACCTGCTGCAGCGTATCTACCAGCACCGGGAGGGGACGTTCGGCGGCTTTACCGCCGAACATGGGTGCAAGCGGCTGGTGTGGTTCGAGACCGGCGGCTCGATGGAAGGCGCGATCCGGCGGGAGAAGCAGATCAAGAACTGGCGGCGGGAGTGGAAGGTGGCGCTGATCGAGGAGGGGAACCCGACATGGCGGGACCTTGCGGAGGATTTCGGGTTCGAGCCGCTGGTGGGGAAGAAGGTGGACCCCGGGTCGAGCCCGGGGTGACGGGGGAGGGGTGGGGAGCCTCTGCGCGTCTCGTCATGCCGGACTTGATCCGGCATCCACCTTTCCTCTCTCCGCAGCAAAGGAAGGTGGACCCCGGATCAAGCCCGGGGTGACGCGGGAGGGTTCAACGTCCTTCGCCTATAATTGCCTGATCCTCGGCTCCGCCCTCGGTTTCTCGAACAGCTCGGTCATCGCCCAGACCATCGCGTCGGCGCGGTCGGGGCTGCCGGGGAGTTGGTAGCCGCTCCAGGTGAGGGCGCAGAGTTGGTCTTCGAGGTCGGGGAAGTGGCCGGCGAGGCGGGCTCGGCCGGTTTCGAAGCGGAGGGCGATGGGCTCCGCGCGGGCGGCCTTGCTCCGGGTCGCGGCGACGAGGCGGATCGGGAGGTTGGCGTCGACCGCGCGCAGGATGCTGGCGATCATGTCGCCGCCCTGGTTCTTCTCGGCGACGACGCGGCTCGCGCCGTAGAGGTCGGCGGCGTCGGCGACGCGCCTCGCCCAGGCTTCGGGGGAGAGGCCGGCGGCGGTGAGGTCGGCGAGGACCCAGGCGATACCGTCCGCATCCTGGCCGCAGACGACGATCCCGCAGCTGTCGCCGCCGGTCGAGGCGGGCGGGTCGACGCCGACGACGATGCGGGCGAAGGCGGTGCTCCGGCCCGGGCCAGCCCCTCCACCGTGCTTCGCACGGTCCCCCTCCCCATCCGCTTTGCGGACAGGGAGGACCGAGCCGGCCCACCCTCTTTCTTCCCGAGGCAAAGTACCACTTTGCCTCGATCGCTCGAGCAGGTCGCGGGTCCAGAGGGCGCCTTCGAAATCTTCGAGGAGGATGCCGTCCAGCTCCTGGCGGGCCAGGCGGGTGCCGGCGAACATGTCGCGCATGGCCGAGACGAAATCGCCGGCGAGCGCGGGATTGTCCTCGGTGCGGCCTTCGGTCTTCTCGCAGCCGGGCAGAGCGAGGATGCGGCGCAGGAGCGGGCTGCGGCTCGGCGTCGTCGTCACCATCGTGCGGCCATGCTCGCCGAGGCGCAGGCCGAGCATGAGGTTGTTCCAGGCATCGTCGGCGTTCGAGCGGCCGTTGGCGCGGGCCCAGGGCCATTTGCCGAGCTCGTCGCACCAGGCGAAATGATGCTGGGGGCCGCGCAGCCTCTCGGGGCGCTCGGCGGAAAAAGCGTGGGCCTCGGCGCCGGAGGGAAAGCGGACGAGGCCGAGGCTCGGGATCCAGCGCGGCCGTTCATGATCGCGGGCAATGGCGAGGAGGCCGCTCTCGCCGCGGACCATCACCCGCAATACCTCGTCGACGGTCGCGCCGACCAAGGCGATGCGGGCCTTGCCGTTTTCGCGGGCGCGGGCCCAGACCCATTCGGCGCCGGCGCGGGTCTTGCCGAAGCCGCGGCCGGCGACGATCGCCCAGATCCGCCATTCGCCTTCCGGCTCGGCCTGGCCCTCGTGCACCTGCCACCACCATTCCTGGTAGATCGCGCGGAGCGCGGGCGGCGGCAGGGTGCGCAGCGCGTGCCGGCGCAGCTCGGGGGTGAGGCCGGCCAGCACCCCGAGCAGATAGCGCGCGCGGGCGCGGCTGATCGCGCCGTCGGGCGGGACCAGCGACTTGAAGCAGAGCGGCAGGATGTGGGGCCGCGCGTCGAGGAGGGCGAGCGTCACCGGGCGGGCTCCGGCGGGTCCGGACCCTCGCCCGGCTTGATGAAGCCGAGCATGGTGAGGCGCTTTTCGAGCGCGAGGATCGCCGCGTCGAACGTCCACGCCTCGGCCGCCGGAGGCGTGCGGGGGCGGGGGCCGACGCCGCCGCCCTTGCGGTCCCAGCGCTGGAGCAGCTTCATCACCCGCTCGAACTCCCGCGCCATCTCGCCTTCGGGGCAGAGATTTTCGCTGAGGCGGCGCTGCGCCTCGAGCCGCTGGCGGACGGCTTCGGCCTCGAGCCGGGCGACGGCGATGGCGAGCGCCTCGGCGCGGACGGCGGCGAACTCGGAATTGCGCCGGAGGTGGGTCTGCACCGTCGCCTCGCACACGCCGGCTTTGGCGGCGGAGGCGCCGGAATCGGCGGTGGCGGCGAAATGGTCGAGATAGACTTGCTGGCGGGCCTCGTTGAACTTGACCCAGTTCATCCGGCGCAGCTGGAGCGGGCGGCGATTGGCCGGGGCGATGCGGATTTCGACGCCGTCCCCGTCGGGCGGGAGCGGCTCGCCGAGCTTCTCGTACCAGGCGTAGAGGTCCATCGCCCATTCCCAGGCCTGGCGGAACAAGGGATCGCGGGCGCGGGCGGTGTAGAGGCTGCCCAGCGGAAAGCCGGCCTCGGCGGCGGCCGCCTCGCGTGGCGCGCCGCGGCGCAGGGCGGCGACGAAACGCGCCTTCACCGCCGTGTCGATCAGGGCGCGCGCGGGCGGGGGTTGCGAATCGGGGTGCGAGTCCATCCCCAGCTTAGAACATAGACGCAACCCTGTAGGAAAATGGATTTTTCCCTACAGGTTGGCGCGGCTCCGCGGGTGGGCGCGGGCGCCATGTGCCTTCGCCGCGGCCGGTGTCAGGTTCCGCTTGCTGTCGACCGAAGGGCTTGTGAGGGCCCAGCCCCTTTCCTCGGGCGGCGGGGCGGGGCAGGGTGGCCGGATGCCGCGCCTGTTCCTGCTCCTCCTGTCCCTGGCCGCGCTCATCGGCGCGGCGCCGTTCGAGCCGCCGCGGGTCGGCACGCGGACGGTCTACCGCCACGCCGCCTTGATCGACGGGACCGGCGCGCCGCTCCGGCCCGACATGGCGGTGGTGACCGACGGCGAGCGGATCGTGGCGGTGGTGCCGGACAAGGCGCTGAGCGCGGCCCAGCTCGCCGGCGCGCGGCAGGTCGACCTTAGCGGACGTTTCCTGCTGCCCGGGCTGATCGACAGCCACCAGCATCTCGCCACCCCGCCCGACCGGCCGGCGGCGGAAACCTCGCTGCGGCGCGCGCTCTACAGCGGCGTCACCGTGGTCCGCGACATGGCCGACGACCTGCGCCAGGTGGGCGACCTCGCCCGCGCCGCGCGGGTCGGCGAGGCGGCCTCGCCCGACATCTATTACGCGGCGCTGATGGCGGGGCCGAGCTTCTTCGCCGACGTGCGCACCCAGGCCGCGGCGCTGGGGGCGGAAGCCGGCAAGGTGCCGTGGATGCGGGCGGTCGACGCGGGGACGGACCTCAGGCTCGCGGTGGCGGAAGCGCGGGGCACGTCGGCGAGCGCGATCAAGATCTACGCCAACCTCCCCGCGCCGACCGTCGCCGCGATCGTCGCCGAGGCGCACCGGCAAGGCGTGCCGGCCTGGGCGCACGGCATGGTGTTCCCGGCGACGCCGGCGGAGGTGGTGGGGGCGGGCGCCGACTCCGTCTCCCACGTCTGCTACCTCGCCTACCAGGCGATGGCGCGGCGGCCCGATTCCTACCAGAACCGCTTCCCGATCGACGCCTCGCTGTTCGAGCATGACAATCCGGCGATGGCGCGGCTCTACGCCGAGATGCGGCGGCGCGGCACGATCCTCGACGCGACCCTGTTCGTCTACGTCCGCGTCGAGGCGGAAGCGAAGCAGGCCGGCAAGCCGCCGCTCTGCACGGTGGACCTCGCGGCGCGGCTGGCGGGACAGGCGTATCGGGCGGGCGTGACGATCGCGGCCGGCACCGATTCCGAGACGCCTCCGGGCGAGCCCTGGCCGGCTCTGTTCGCCGAGATCGAATTGCTCGGCCGCGCCGGCCTGCCGCCGCTCGCCGCGATCGAGGCGGCGACGCTGAACGGCGCCAGGGCCGCCAACCAGGCGCGCGACATGGGCAGCGTCGAGCCCGGCAAGCTCGCCAATCTCGCCGTGCTCGAGCGCAATCCGCTGGAGAGCCTGGCCAATATGAGGAGCGTGGTGATGACGGTGAAGCGCGGGCGCCTGTTCCGGCGGGCGGACTATCGGTGAGCGAGCTCGACCGCCGCTTCTTCCTCGCCGCCGCGCCGGCCGCCGCGCTTGCCGCCACGCTCGCCGGTGCCGCGCTCGCCGCCGCCGCGCCGCTGCGCCGTCGCCGGCTGATCGTCAACGCCCTCGGCGCGCTCGACGACCCCAATGATTGGAGCGAATCCGACCGCGCCCATGCCGTCGGCGAGGTCGAGCGCAAGCCGGTCTCGCCGCGCATCTTGAGGGACGCGCGCGCCGCCGGGCTCGACGCGATC
>JBJMTY010000071.1:0-6238 GCA_045811445.1 Allosphingosinicella sp.
ATGGACCCGCGGCTCTGCTTCCCGATCATGGCGCTGGGCGGATCGCTGATGGGCGCGGGGGCCAGCGCCCGCCACATCCGCATCGGCGAGATCGACCTCAAGGTGGTGCTTGGCCTCGCGCTCGGCGGCATTCCGGCTGTGCTCGTCGCCGCTTTGATCGTGAAGTCGATGCCGATCGAGCTGCTGCGCTGGCTGGTGCTGATCATCGTCCTCTATTCGGCGGCAGTGCTGCTGCGCGCCGCCCTGGTCGGCCGCCGCGAGCATAGGGCCGAGGCGGCGACCGCGGCGGTGGCCTTGCCATGAGCGACGCGCTCAACCGCGACTTTGCGAAATACGACCAGGTGACCAAGGCGCACACCTATCGCCTGGCCGAGCATGACAGCGACGCGTTCGACGAGGATTATGAGGTCGCGACGCTCGATCTCGGCGCCTATCTGCACGGCGGCGCGGCCGAGCGGGCCGGCTTCGCCGCGGCCTTCGGGGCGGCGCTGAAGGAGATCGGCTTCGCCGTCCTCACCGGCCACGGCGTCGACCCGGCGCTCTACGAGGCGGTGGAGGAACGCGTCGTCGACCTGTTCACCGCGACGCCGATCGAGGACAAGATGCGCTTCCGGGCGGCGCGCCACGGCTCGGTCGCCCAGGGCTATTTCCCGCTCGAGGAGACCAGCGACATCCATCCCGATTTGGTCGAAGGCTGGGTCTGGTGCCGCCGCGCCTTCGACATGCCGCAGCGCCGCGAGGCGCCGTTCCGGGCCGAGGCCTTCTGGCCCCGCCCCGAATTCGAGCGCGACCTGCGCCCGCTCGTCCTCGCCCACGAAGCTTTGTTCAAGCCGGTCGTCCAGGCGATGCTGGAGGGCCTGGGCTGTGACCCGCATCTGCTCGACGCGCGGCTGAGCGAGACCAATTTCGGCCTCAGGCTCAATTACTACCCGCCGATGAGCGAGGCGCAGGATCGCTCGGGCGCCGGCCGCCTGCTCGGCCACGAGGACGTCGATCTGTTCACTTTGCTGCCCGCCTCGCGGGTCGAGGGGCTGCAGGTCTGGAACCACAAGAGCGGCAAATGGGTGCGGATGAACGCGCCGCCCGGCTCGATCGTCATCAACACCGGCGACTATATGCAGCGCCTCTCCAACGATCTCTATCCCTCGACCACCCACCGGGTCGGCAAGCCGCGCGACGGCTCGCACCGGGGCCGGGCGCGGGTGTCGTTCCCGATGGCGGTCTATCTGTGGGAGGAGGAGGTGCTGGAGGTGCTGCCCGGCCTCGGCCCGCCGCTCTACCCGCCGATCAAGGCGATCGCCTTCCACACCGCCAGCACCGCCAAATTCTACGGCGACGATTATGCGGTGACCGAGGCCTGAGCGGCCCCGCCGGCCGGTTTTTGCGGCCGGAAGTTCCGAAGTTTCGCGTTTAAAAAAATCCAATCGATCAATGGCGCGGTTTTGATCGGTTTTTCCGATAAGTCGCCGCCGGTCGCGCCGGCCCGGCCAGCCGAGTCGCGAGGGCGAAAGTCCACAATGAGAAAGAGCCGGGAACAGCACGAACATAGCACGAACCGACATTGCCGGCCAGAGCGGCGCGGGCCGCGGTCGAGGCCGTATGTGGCGCGCCGCGTGGTGCGGGGCAGCTACGGAGTGGGCGCGGGGCGGCTGCCGTGGCGCTGCCGCGTCCGGACCGGGTGGGTGCCGGGCCGCCGACGCGCCGCGCGGGACGCGGCTTTTCAGGCGGGGTCGAACGCCTCGAGGATCGGGCACGGCCCCTTGCGTCCCGAGGCGCAGGTGGCGCGGAGGCGCTCGAGCGCGGCGCGGGAGGCTTCGAGCTCGGCGATCCTCGCGTCGAGCGCGGCGAGCCGCCCCTCGGCGAGCGCGCGGACGCGGGCGCGGTCGCCGGTGCGGTCGAGCGCGAGCAGCTCGCCTATTTCCTCCAGCGTGAAGCCGGCCGCCTGGGCGCGGCGGATGAAGCGGAGGCGGCGCAGATCCTCCGGCCCGTAGCGCCGCACGCCGCCGCCGCCGGCCGGGACGGCGAGCAGGCCGCGCCGCTGATAGTAACGCACCGTCTCGACCCCCACGCCGGCGGCCGCGCCGAGGCGGGCGATGGTCACGTCTTTCATGCTTGACTCCGTACTATGGTACGGGTGCTAGTACGCGATTCGCCGGATGGCAAGACATGGCAACACGAGGAGAAAGACGATGACCGAAGTGAACCAGACCAAGGCCGCCTGCACTTGCGGATGCGCGAAGGGCGGCTGCCGCTGCGACCCCTGCACCTGCAAGAGCTGCGGCTGCTGACACGGGAGGGGCCGCGCCGGGAGACGGCGCGGCCCTTTTCGCGTGTGGCTCGTAGGCGGCGGGACGTTCGGGCACGCGGATGAGCCGGCACCGGGCCGCGACAGGCCCGGCTCGATCCGCTATGGCGGGCGCTCGCCCGAACCGGGCGAGAGGAGGGGAAAGCCAATGTCGAGCTGGAACATGGGAAGCGCGCCGCATCCGGACGGGTCGCGCGACGTCGTCATCGCCTTTCAGAACGACGATTCCAACGGCGCCATGTCTGGCACGGTGCAGTTCGAGGGCGGCACGTTCGGGATCAGCGGCAATTGGGCCGCCTCGGGATCGATCTCGGGCCGCAATTATTCCGCCTTCGCCCTCTACGGCTCCAACGGTCAGGCGGCGACGCAATATATCGCCGCGACCGGGACGATGGCGGGCCCCGGCCCCAGCCCGCAGTCGATCCAGCTGAACCTGATCCGGGTCTCGACGGGCGACGACCTGCAATATGGCTGGGACGGCAAGCTGCTGCCGATGTGAGGGGCGGGCTTGCAGGGCCGAGGGGGCTTTGACCTTGTACAGAATCCTGGCCATAGTTCGCCCATGCAGGCCATCAGCTATTCCGAGGCGCGCGACAATCTGAAGGCGGTGATGGACAAGGCCGTCGCCGACCGCGCGCCGATCCTCATCACCCGCCAGCGCGGCGAGAATGTCGTCCTCATCTCCGCCGACGAATGGGCGGGCATGGAGGAGACGCTGCATTTGCTCGTCTCTCCCAGGAATGCGGAGCGGCTGCTCGCGAGCATCGCCGAGCTCGACGCCGGCAAGGGCGAAGGGCATGAGGTGATAGAGCCGTGAACCTCACCTTCTCGTCCCGATCCTGGGACGAGTATCTCCACTGGCAGGCGGACGACGCGAAAATGCTGGCGAGGGTCAACACCCTTCTCAAGGAGTGCATGCGGGACCCTTTCCGCGGCACGGGCAAGCCCGAGCCCTTGGGGAAGAAGCTCGGCGGCTGGTGGTCGCGGCGGATCGCACGGGAGCATCGCCTGGTGTATCGGGTGTCGGGGAAAAGCGAGGCACAGGCGCTGGAAGTGGCGCAGTGCCGGTATCATTATTGAGGGCAGGCGCGGCGCTGCCGGCCGCCGGGTTCGCTCCACCGGCCAAGATCCGCGAGGGCGCCAGTGGAAGGGGCCGATCACTCGACGATGTAGCCGGCGACCCTCCAGCTCTCGCCTTCGCGGGCGAGGGAGAGGGTTTCGGTGGCGCCGGGCTTGGCGGCGAAATCGGTCTTGAAGCGGACGAGCCGGTAGCCGTTGGGCGGGGCGGGGATGCCTTCCTCGCTCGCCAGGCGCCGCGACAGGACGCGGCCGAGGGGCACGCGGCCGCCCACCGAGGCCGATTGCCACATGTCGAGACTGTTCAGGGTCTGGAACGATTTGGCCGTGCCGGCGAAGCTTTCCTGCCATTTTTCGGCGTCGACCAGGGCGAGCCATTGGCGCGCGGCCTCGGTGACGGGCGATTCCGCGATGGGCGCGGGGCGGGCCTGCGCGGCGGGTGGTTCGGCGGGGTGCTGCGCCGCCTGCGGTGCTGACGAAAGCGCGAGTGCGGCGAGGGCCAGGCTTAGCATGAGGAGTCCTCCGAGGGCCCAGGCGCCGCGACGGTGCGGGCCTGCATGGGCTGCCCCGCCGTCCTGACCGGCCGGGGCCGCCGCCGCATCCCCGATCTCCTTGTCCCCGAGAGATTGGGGGTCGGCGCCTTCCGCCTCGCGCAGCAGCCGCGCGGCTTCGCGGCTGCTCGAGGCGGACAGCTTGCGCCGCGCGTCGCGGAGGCGCTCGTTGATGGTGTGGACCGACAGCCCGAAATGCCGCGCCAGCGACTTGGCGTCGTGCCCGGCCAGCAGCAGCCGCAGCGTCTGCTTCTCCTTCTCGGTGAGGGCGTGGTGACCGTGTGTCATTGGTTTCGTTGCCTGTGGGTTCGCTCGCGGAGGCTAGGCGGGGGCGAGGCGGCGCGTTACCCCTAAAGAATTGTAGGGCGGGCGGGGGGCGTCAGGCGAACTGCACCAGGTCCCACAGGTTGCCATAGAGATCCTCGAACACGGCGACCTTGCCGTAGGGTTCAACCCTAGGCTCGCGCACGAACCGGACGCCGCGGGCGCGATAGCCGACGTAGTCGGCGCCCGCCCGCCTGATTGCCGATGAACGCTTCCTGCTGAGGGGTGGAGGCGCGGGCGAGGAGAAGGGTGGCGGCGTCGGCGCCGGCGTCGGGCGGCGCGACGAGGACCCAGCGTTTGTCCTGCTCGGGCTGCTACTCGGCGGCGACAAGGGCAATCTGGGCGAGGAATAGAACCGAAGTCAGTCCAAATTGAAGAATGCGCGCAATGACCTGAAAGTTTTCTCGGACACCGCGTAGTGGCCCACACCGCCCTCGCCGGCAGACCAATCGTCCCAAGTGAACAGGAATGCGTTCCGGTTCCTGGTTACCGTCCTAGTGCGTTTGGTGACTCGGCTTTGAAAGTGGGCGTAATTTTCGACTCCAGCCTTAAGCAGCAAGCTTGCATGTATGGTCGGGCCGTCTTCTGCAAAGACGCGGAGTCCCGCCTTTGTTTCCTCAGAACACCCATGCATGAATTCGTGCGCCTGGACGAGACTTAAGTCAGCGACGTTGGTCCAATCGAAATCGCTGATTTTCGATACCTGCTGTGCTCCCTCCAACTCTGCCAACTCAGATGCCCTGCCCTCAAGCGCATCGAGAAGAGGCGCATTTACAAGAACCAACCTTTCTATAGGCAGAAAGGTTTCCTCCTCCCCGCCGAACTTTGGAGCGTAGAACATTCGACCGAAGCCTAACTCTAAGTCGGTAAGAGCCCGCCACAGGTCTTCCGGCTCTATCCAAACGGAGAAGGCTGTGCCGGCATTTGTATGTACTATCGTATGGTGAAGAAAGGCGTGAAGCTTGTCCGGATCTTGTAACTTCGCCTCCTTGATTAGGTCTTCGACGATCTTCCGCCTGTCCTGCTCCTCCTCATCTCCCTCTTCTATGCCCCATTCACCCTCAAGCCATTCTTCCATAGCTCTATAAACCACCGTCGGGTGGCCAGAATAGTCGTGAAGAGGAAAACTGGGGTTCCAAAAACCCTCAGGGCCGTCGCAATCGTCGTCAACTAGCCATGCTCTCTCCAGCCCGTCAGGTCGGAACGCTAACATCCGATTGTTGAGGGTCTCACACATGACCCATCGGTCTCGGTCATCCACGTCCAGGTTCCGAAGCGCAGACCACAGGCGGTCCCGAGTGTCACCGCCGATGGGATACCACTCTGGTTCTTTCCACCCTGGGTACAGAAGGCCCAAATGGCCCCAAAAGACCTCTTCGTCATCATTGCTACCCGTGGTCGCGTCGTCTGCCGGCGGTACCCGTTGACCCATTAAATGAGAGATCGTGGTTCCGAGGGCATAGGCGATGGAGTCAAGCGAGTACACCGAGGGCACCGAAGTACCGGCCTCCCATCGCGCCACGCTCTGCTGAGTGGTGCCTATCTGCTTTGCAAGCTGAGCTTGGGTGAGTCCCCGCGCAATTCTCAGTTCTTTCAGCCGCTTCATTTTGGCCTAGTCCGTGTGTGTGAAAAACACACGTACCGCGTTTCGCGCTTGATCTCAATGCAGGCGTTGGCTAAAGCGGAGTCGCTAGGGCCACCGTTGGAGCGGCGGCCCTAGCGGAGGCCGGCATCCCGACCTCGTGCTTCTGCAAGCTGCGCGAGATTACTTGGGCCTCTGCCATTGGTCAACCAGCCCTTGGGTGCCGGGGTTGGCGCAGAAAGGCCCTGACTATGGCTTGGTACAAATACGACGCCTACCTCACGAAATCCACCGGCGACGCCTACGACTACACCTACGGGCCGGGCGCAGAAACCCCGCATTCCGGAGTCTACCGCTGCATGGGCTGCGGCCGCGAGATTGCTGCGAACAAGGGCAATC
>JBJMTY010000072.1:0-10519 GCA_045811445.1 Allosphingosinicella sp.
CGGGCGCGGGCGCTGGCCCTGGCGCGAGCGGGGCCGCGGCGCTCGGAGCGGCGATCGGGCGCGGCGGCGGGGCTTCGGCTTCGGCCTCCTCGGCCTGGCGGCGCTCGAGCTCGGAATTGAGCTCGCCGCCCATCAGCAGGATATAGGCGCCGAGATAGAGCCAGGTGAGGAACACGATTACGCCGCCCAGCGAGCCGTAGGTCGCGTTGTAATGGCCGAAGCGGGAGACGTAGAGGCCGAAGCCGAGGCTCGCCCCCAGCCACAGCAGGGTCGCGGCCGCCGAGCCTGGGCTGACCCACATCCACGGCGCGTCGGGCCGGTTCGGGACCCAGCGGTAGAGCGCCGCCAGCGCCACCGCCACGACCGCCACCGCCGCCGCCCAGAACGATATTTGCAGCAGCAGGTGGGCCCAGCCGGGAAAGCCGGGGAACAGAGCCTCGATCCAGCCCATCGCCGAGATCGCGCCGATCGCGGCGAGCAGCACCACCAGCGCGCCGATCGTCATCGCGAACGACAGCAAGGTGGTCTTGACGAAGCCCCGCGTCTCCTCGACCTCGTAGGCGATGTTGAGCGCGGTGGTGACGCCGCCGGCGCCCTTGCTCGCTCCGTATATCGCCACCGCAATGGCGGCGAGCAGGCCCCAGCCCTTGGCGCCGTCGGGCGTGGCGGTGAGGCTCTCCAGCTGGTCCCCGATCAACGCGGCGGCGTCGCGAGGGAGGACGTCGAACAGCTTGCGGACATGCTCGGCCACCGTCGCAGGCTCGGCGGCGAGGCCGTAGACCAGAACCACCGAAGCGAGCAGCGGCACGAAGGCGAGGAAGGCGTAGAAGGCGACGCCCGAGGCGAGGAAGCCGACATTGTCGTCCCCCGCTTCCTTCCAGGTGCGGACCAGGACGGCGCGCCAATCTTGCCAGGCGGGCCAGCGGACGGGTTCGAGAGCCATAGCGGCGTGAACCGGGCGCGGCTCGCGCGGTTCCGCTCGAGAAAAAGCAAATCGCGACGCGCGCTGAACCTATTGTAGTTTCCCACTCGCCAGCCTGCGCCATTTGTTCTCGAGTCTCTACTATCTCGATGGGACCCGCATTAGGACCGGTGTCGAAAGTCATCAGTTGAAGGATGGGGCAAAGCAGTGAGCAACCGTCGGTTGAGGCAGCTAGAACGGCTCGGCCGTCTTCGCCAGTCGGGCCTGCTCACAACAGTCGAATATGAAGCGGAGAAGCGCCGTCTAGCTGACGATCTTGGGGGCACCCGGCACGGCGGCCATGCCGGCTGGCTGATAGCGACGGCCGCAGTATTGCTCGCAGCGATCACCTGCTATTTGTGGCCGGGGCCGAACTCGACCATTCGTGCGCCCGGCGGGCAAGCGGAAGAAACACGCGCCGTCGCGAATGCGGGGAAACTCGAAGGTCAGGTTGCGGCGAAGGTCGCCGTCCCGGCTGCCCCGCCTTCGCGGCCGGATTTGCAGAACATCCTCACATTTGCCGATCCGCGCCGGTGCGAATTCGGACGACCGCTCGAAAGGCTTTTTACGGCCATGTGGCATTGGAGCGACCGTGAGCAGAAGATCGTAGGGGGCGGACCCATACGGGTGCCCGAGCTAAACCTTACCGCGCGAGCCGCCTTCACCCGCCTTCCGCAGAATGACGGAACCGTCGAGTTCGAGTCGTCGCTGCCGCTCCCGGGCACTTGGTATGGGTTGAAGGTGCTAGGCCTATCGAGCGGCGGACTGGAGGAATCGGACCTCGTGAATTGGCAAATCCGGTTTGACGAAGCGCCAGCCCTCGTCCGCTCTGTGCTGAACGAACACGGGTTCGATCTTCCGAGGCCCGGAAAGTATCGTTCGGTCGCAGACGGGGAACGAACATCCGCAGTGATCTCCTTGAAGCAGGGCGCGGCGTTCAATTGCGCGCCGAATCTATAGCACGCACCAGCCTCCGTTGGCGCCTTCACCCGCGGTGATACGCCAAAACCGTAATTCGAAATTTCCACGCTTCTCGCTTCGCCGTGAGCGATGAGAATCACACCATCGCGCGGGGGCGCGAAAAGACGCGGGTCACTTCCGGCTCGAAGCTGTCCAGCGGGTCGACGTCAAACGCCGGGTCGAACGCGGGGGCGTCCCATTCGTCGACCAGCTTCTCCGCGAAGCCGTACCAGCTCTCGCCCTTGAAACGCTCGCGGCCTTCGGGGTCGCGGCCGAGATGCTCGAAATAATAGCGGCCCTGGAATTCCTGGTGCCAGTAGACCGCCTGATAGACGTCGTCGCGCACATAGGGCTTCAGCATCTCGGCGGCGATCGGGCCGTGATTGGGGATCGAGAACAATTTGCCGATATCGTGGCAGAGCGCGGCGACGATCTCCTCGTCCGGCGCGCCGGCGCGGCGGGCGAGGGTGCCGGCCATCAGCGAGTGGGTGAGCTGGTTGGCCGCGAAGCCGACCTCGATCGCCTCGAGGCGCGCCAGCGATTCCATGATCTGGCCCGCCGCGGCGCTCTGCTGGTGCCGGCCGTGCTCGGCGGCGATATGCGCCCAGTCGGCGGCGGTGCCCTGCTTCATGTCGGTGAACATGCGCTTGCTCCTCTCTTGTCCAGGATAGACCCGCCGCTTCGGCCCCGCTAGTCTTCGCGCCGCGCCGTCGGGGGGCGGTCGCGGGAGCAGGTTTTTCAGTCGATGGCGTCACTACCCCCCGAGCATTCGGACAGCCTTTCCTTTCTCGCCGACGGCGGCGCGATGGGCGAGCGCATCCGCGGCCACGACTGGGCGGCGACGCCGCTGGGCCGCCCGGCGCGCTGGCCGCAGGCGCTGAAGACCGCGGTCGGCATGCTGCTCAGCACCAAATTCCCCATGTTCATCGCCTGGGGCCCCGAGCTGCGCTTCCTCTACAACGATCCCTATGCCGAGATACTGGGCGACAAGCATCCCGCCGCCCTCGGCCATGCCTTCGAGGACGTCTGGGCCGACATCTGGAGCGAGGTCGGCCCGCTCGCCCGCCGCGCGGTGGCGGGGGAACCGAGCTATTGGGAGAATCTGCCGCTCACCATGACCCGCAAGGGCTATCCCGAGCAGACCTACTTCACTTTCTCCTACGGCCCGCTGCGCGGCGACAGCGGCGAGGCGGAGGGCATGTTCTGCGTCTGCACCGAGACGACCCCGCAGGTGCTGAACGAGCGGCGGCGGATCGGCGAGGTCGAGCGGCTGCGCCAATTGTTCGACCACGCGCCCGGCTTCGTCGCGGTGCTGCGCGGGCCCGACCATGTCTTCGAGATGACCAATGCCGCCTATATGCAGCTCGTCGGCCACCGCGACCTTGCGGGGCGGCCGTTACGCGAGGCGCTGCCGGAGGTCGCGGGGCAGGGCTTTTTCGAGCTGCTCGACCAGGTCTATGCCTCGGGCGAGGCGTTCGCCGGCCGCTCGATGACCATCGACCTGCAGCGCGAGCCCGGGGCGCCGGTCGAGCCGCGCCAGGTCGATTTCGTCTTCCAACCGATCGTCGAGCCGGACGGCCGGGTGGGCGGCATCTTCGTCCAGGGCTATGACATCACCGAGCGCCATCTCGCCGAGCTCGCCTTGCGGGAAAGCGAGGAGCGCTTCCGCCTCATCGCCGATTCGGCGCCGGTGCCGATGTGGGTGACCCGCCTCGACCGCACCCGCAGCTTCGTCAACCGCGCCTATGTCGAGTTCCTCGGCATCAGCTACGAGGATTCGATCAATTTCGACTGGCGCACGGTCATTCATCCCGACGACGCGGAGCGGGTGCTCGGCGATTCGATCGCCGGCGAGGCGTCGCTCGGCACGTTCGAGCTGGTCGGCCGCTACCGCAGCGCCAGGGGGTGGCGCTGGCTGCGCTCCACCTCGCGGCCGCGCCTCGGGCCGCACGGCGAGCATCTCGGCTTCATCGGCGTCGCCCACGACATCACCGAGCTCAAGGAAGTGAACGAGACGCTCGAGCGCCGGGTCGCCGAGCGCACGGCGGACCTATCGGAAGCCTTGAACCGCCTCCAGGCCGAGGTCGGCGAGCGGCTGCGGGCCGAGGAGGCGCTGCGCCAGGCGCAGAAGATGGAGGCGGTCGGCCAGCTCACCGGCGGCATCGCCCACGATTTCAACAACCTGCTCACCCCGATCATGGGCGGGCTCGAGCTGATCGCCGCGCGGGTTGACGATCCGCGCCTCAAGCGGATCGCCGAGACCGGCCTCGAATCGGCGCGGCGCGGCGCCAAGCTCACCGGCCAGTTGCTCGCTTTTTCGCGGATCCAGCGGATCAGCATGGCGCCGGTGGCGGTCAACGAGGTGATTGAGCGCATGCAGACCCTGCTGCGCCACACGATCGGCCGCGCCGTCGCCATCGAGACGCGGCTCGACCCCGGCGCCGGCCACGGCATATGCGACGCCAACCAGCTCGAGAATGCCGTCCTCAACCTCGCCATCAACGCCCGCGACGCGATGCCCGAGGGCGGCACGCTGACCATCTCGACCGAGCGGGTGACGCTCGGCGAAGGGCCGGACCATCCGGCCGGCGAGTTCGTCCGCGTGGCGGTCGCCGACACCGGCGAAGGCATGCCGCCCGCGGTGCTCGCGCGCGCCACCGAGCCTTTCTATTCGACCAAGCCGCTCGGCAAGGGCACCGGCCTCGGCCTCGCCCAGGTCTACGGCATCGCCCAGCAATCGGGCGGCACGCTGCGCATCGAGAGCGAAGTCGGCCGGGGCACCGAAGTCGTCCTGCTGCTTCCGGCCGCCGACGGCGCCGCCGAGGAGGTCGCCGACGGCAATCGCGCCGCCGCCGCGGGGACGACGCTGCGCGGGCGCATCCTGGTGGTCGACGACGACAAGGACGTGCGCAGCTTCCTGGTCGATACCCTCGCCGGGCTCGGCCACGACGTCTCGGCCTGCGAATCGGGCGAGGAAGGCCTGGCGCGGCTCGCCGAATGGACCCCGGACCTCGCGCTGATCGATTATGCCATGCCCGGCATGCACGGCGCCGAAGTCGCCGGCGCCGCGCGCCGCCTGATCCCCGCGCTGCCGATCGTCTTCGTCACCGGCTATGCCGAGAGCGAGCAGCTCGAAGCCGTCGGCGGCGACGTCCAGGTGCTGCGCAAGCCGTTCACCGTCGCCGACCTTGAGGCCGCGGTGGAAGCGAACCTGGCGAAGTAGCTCGCCCCCCGGTCCGGGGTCTTGAACCCCCGATTTGCCCTCCTAGATTTCCTCCGCCGGGCGACTTTTCGCGGTGTCCGGCCTGTATCCGCGAGGGCTTTTCGGGCCTCGTGCCGGACCCTCGTGAAACCTGTTGCTCAACGGAGGACATGGATCATGAGAAGCTTTGATTTCACTCCCTATCGCCGATCGACGATCGGCTTCGACCGCCTGTTCGAGTTCCTCGAAAATACGAGCCGTGAGCAGGCCGACAATTACCCGCCCTTCGACATCGAGAAGCTGAGCGACGACCGCTACCGCATCACCCTCGCGGTGGCCGGCTTCAGCGCCAACGACATCGACATCACGGCGCGGCAGAACCTGCTGATCATCACCGGCCGCAAGGCGGAGAATCGCAACCGCGACGGCAGCTTCGTGCACATGGGCATCGCCACCCGCGCGTTCGAGCGGCGCTTCGAGCTGGCCGATTTCGTCCGGGTCGAGAATGCCGACATGCAGGACGGCCTGCTGTCGATCGACCTCGTCCGCGAGATCCCCGATGCGATGAAGCCGCGCAAGATCTCGATCAACGGCGCCGCCCCGCGCACGCTCGAATCCGGGCCCGAGGGCGAACGCCAGGAAGAGGCCGTAGCGGCCTGACCGCACGGAAGATGGGGACAGTTACGGCGCTGTCCCCATTTTTCCGCACCTTTCCGCGCGCCCGCTCGCGCCAGGCCCGGTAGATGCGGCGCCATGGACCCGTTTCGCAAGCTCGGCCATCCGGTGGCGCTCGTCGCGCAGGGTTTCGTCGTCGGCGCTTTCGCCTTCGCGCTCGCCAACCCGCACCTGCTCGGTTCCTCGCCGCGCCTGTCGCCCGATTCCGAGGCTCTGGTCCGCACCCTGACGCGCTGAACGCTTGATCGCCGCCGTCGCCGGCTTATAGCAGGCAGCGATGGTTCGCTTTTCGTTCTGTGGCCGCGAGCTGCTCGCCTTGCCCGCCGGCGCCTTGTTCTGGCCCGCCCGGCGCGCTCTGCTCGTCGCCGACCTCCACCTCGAGAAAGCGAGCTGGTTCGCCCGGCTCGGCCAGATGCTGCCGCCCTATGACAGCGTCGCGACCCTCTCCGAGCTGACCGCGCTCGCCGCTGCCACCGGCGCGGCGGAAATCTGGTGCCTCGGCGACAGCTTCCACGACCGCGACGGCTGCGACCGCCTGTCCGCCCGTGCCCGCCAGATGCTGACGCAGCTCACGTCCGAGACCCGCTGGACCTGGATCGCCGGCAATCACGATCCCGGCATCGCCGACCATTGCGGCGGGGACGTGGTCGACGAAGCGGAGGTGGACGGCCTGCTGCTCCGCCATGAGGCGAATCCCGCCGAAACCCGCCCGGAGCTCTCCGGCCATTTCCACCCCAAGCTGCGCATCAGCCATCGCGGCCGGCAGGTCTCGCGCCGCTGCTTCGTGGCGACCGCGAGCAAGCTCATCCTCCCCGCCTTCGGCGCGCTCACCGGCGGGCTCGACGCCCATCATCCCGAGATCGTCCGCGCCGTCGGCCCGCGCGCCGAAGCGCTGGTGCCGGTCGCCGACCGTCTGCTGCGCTTCCCCATCGCGGCGTGAATTAGCCCCTGTAGAGATTGGGGAAGTTCGCCTTGAGCGCGGCGAGCTTGGGCAGGTCCCAGCGGCGGATATAGGGATGGTCGGGGTGGCGGCGCTCGAAATCCTGGTGATAGGCTTCGGCCGGGTAGAAAGCGCCCGTCTCCACCTTCGTCACCACCGGCGCCCCGAAGGCGTGGGACGCGTTCAGCTGCGCGATATAGGCCGTGGCGGCGCGGCGCTGCGCCTCGTTCTGGGCGAAGACGGCGGAGCGGTAGCTCGGCCCGCTGTCGGGCGTCTGGCGGTTGAGCTGGGTCGGGTCGTGCGAGGCGAAATAGATGCGCAGCAGCTGGCCGTAGCTCACGACGTTCGGATCGAAGACGATGCGCACCGATTCGGCATGGCCGGTCGTCTCGCTGCCCACTTTCTCGTAGCTCGCGTCGGCGGCGCGGCCGCCGGCATAGCCCGAGACGACGTTCTGCACGCCTTTGACGTGCTCGAACACGCCTTCCATGCCCCAGAAGCAGCCGCCGGCGAGCACCGCGACCTGATGGCCGCGGGCGGCGGGCACGTCGACCTTGGGAGGCGGCGGCACGGTCGCCTCCGCCGGGCCGAGCAGCAGCGCCGCGCCGAGGCCGGTGGCCCCGGCCAGGGCCGCGAACAGGATGCGCTGGGTCATGTCGTCCCTCCGATGCGCCGCGCCCGGATCAGCCCACGCAGCGAATTGCCGATGAAGAAGCCGTCCCCAAGATGGTCCGCCCGCACTTCGCCTTCAACCGCCCGGCCTTCCTCGATCAGCCGCTCGCGCAGCACGCCGGGGAGCAGGCCGCGCGACAAAGGCGGGGTGACGAGGCGGCCGTCTTGCTCGACGAACAGGCTGGTGAAGCTGCCTTCGGTGAGGAAACCGTCGGTATCCTCGAACAAAACCTCGAACGCGTCGCCCCGCGCGAGGTCGTAGAAAGCCCTGTCGCTGGTCTTGTGGCGCAGGCGGAAATCCTGCGGCTCGACGGGCAGCCGCACGATCCGCACCTCCACCGGCTCGGCGGGCCGCGGGGGCAGCGGCCGGGTCTCGATCGCGATCGCGCCGCTGCGCGAGAGGAGGAGCCGCAGCCGCCGCGCCTCGCGCAGGCGGAAGGTCGCCGCCTGCAGCTCGTTGCGGGCGTGGTGGCGGTCGAAGGGAAAGCCCAGCGCCTCGGCACTGCGCTTCATCCGCGCGAGGTGGCGCTCGAGGTCGGCCGGCCCCTCGGCGGGGTCGAAGCGCATCGTCTCGATGAGGTCGAAGCGGCGGACCGTCTCCACGAAAGCTCCCTTGGCGAGGCATTCCCGCCACTCCTCGGCGGGGACGCTGTCCGCGACGATGCCCGAGCCGAGGCCGAGCGTCGCCGTGCCGTCCCCGTCCCGCAGTACCAGAGTGCGGATCGCGACATTGAACGCCGCCGCGCCGTCCGGCGCAAGCCTGCCGAGGCTTCCGGTATAGGGCCCGCGCGGCCCGGCCTCGAGCGCGGCGATGATCTCCATCGCCCGGATCTTGGGGGCGCCGGTGACGGAGCCGCAGGGGAAGGTCGCCTCGAGGAGGTCCACCGGCCCCAGCCCCGGCTCCAGCTCGGCGGTGACGGTGGAAGTCATCTGCAGCACGGTCGGAAAGGCCTCGACGGTGAACAGAGCCGGGACCTCGACCGTGCCCGGCCGCGCGACGCGGGAGAGGTCGTTGCGGATGAGATCGACGATCATCAGATTCTCGGCGCGCTGCTTGGGGTCGGCGCGCAGGGCCTCGGGATCGGAGCCGGCCGGCGCGGTGCCTTTCATCGGCCGCGCAACGATCCGGCCCCGCTCGAGCGTCAAGAACAATTCGGGCGACAGCGACAGCAGCCAGTGCCGCCCGGTGAAAACCACGCCGCCCCACCCGCCTTTCGCCCGGGCCCGAAGCGCCGCGTAGAGGGCGAGCGGATGGCCGCCGACCGCGACGTCGCAGGGGAAAGTGAAGTTCGCCTGGTAGACGTCGCCGGCGAGGATATGCTCGCGGATCGCCGCGACCGCGCCCAGATAGGCCTCCCGCCCGATGCGCGGCGCCGGCGCCGCGGCGAAGGCGCCGGCCGGGTCGGGCAGCAAAGCCGCCGCGTCCACTTCCTCGGCGGCCTCGAACAGCCCGAACCAGAGCAAGGGTGGCGCGTCCTCGGCCGCTTCGCTCGCCAGCGGCGCCAGCTTCGGCTCCAGCGCATGGCCCGCCTCGTAGCCGATGAATCCCGCCGCTTCCCGCGTCTCGCCGCGCAGCCGCGCCAGCGCCGCCGGCACCTCCTGCGGCCGCCGCGCCTCGATCGTCGCGGCCGGGGCGCGATAGAGCCGCGCCCGCCCGCCGCCGTCGCGCGCGTCGTCGAGCAGCACGAAGGGCCGGCCGTCTTGCCAGAAGCAGGCGAGGGGCCCATGTCGCCCCGCGTCAGGAGAATGCGACTTGGTTTCCAGCGTCTTCGACCTCTTCAAGATCGGGGTCGGCCCCTCCAGCTCCCACACCATGGGTCCGATGACGGCCGCCTGCCGCTTTGTCGAGACGCTGTCGAGCGACGGCGCCCTCGAACGCGCCGTCCGCGTCGAGGTCGACCTCTACGGCTCGCTCGCGCTGACCGGCAAGGGCCACGCCACCGACCGCGCGATCCTGCTCGGCCTGTCAGGCCAGCGGCCGGACCGGATCGACCCCGATGCCGCCGAGACTATCGTCGCCCGCATCCGCGAGACGGGGCGGCTCGATCTCGGCGGCCGGCACCCGATCGGCTTCGACGAGGCCCGTGACCTGCGCTTCCTCCAGCGCGAGCGGCTGCCGCACCATTCGAACGGCATGCGCTTCGCCGCCTTCGACGCCGGAGGAAGCCTGCTCGGCGGCGGCGTCTATTATTCGACCGGCGGCGGCGCCGTGGTCGACGAGGCGGCGATCGCCCGCAACGCTCCGCCCGAAGGCGGCTGGGACCTGCCGTTCAACTATCGCTCGGCCGACGAATTGCTCGCCGTCGCGGCGGGCGAAGGCCTCACCATTGCCGAGATCGCCCGCGCCAACGAGCGCGCCCACCTCGCCGACGCGGAGATCGACCGGCGCCTCGCCGAGATCGCGTCCGCCATGTCCGCCTGCATCGATCGCGGCATCGGCATGGAAGGCATATTGCCCGGCGGCCTCAAGGTGAAGCGCCGCGCCCCCGGCCTCCATAAATTGCTGATCGAGCGGGCCGAGCGCGCGCTGCAGGACCCGCTCACCGTGCTCGACTGGGTCAATCTGTGGGCGCTGGCGGTCAACGAGGAGAATGCCGCGGGCGGCCGCGTCGTCACCGCGCCGACCAACGGCGCGGCGGGCATCGTCCCGGCGATCCTGCGTTACTATCAGCGTTTCACGCCCCACGCCTCCGACGAGGGCGTGCGGACCTTCCTGCTCACCGCGGCGGCGATCGGCTCGCTGTTCAAGGAGAATGCGTCGATCTCCGGCGCCGAGGTCGGCTGCCAGGGCGAGGTCGGCGTCGCCTGCTCGATGGCGGCGGCGGGCCTTACCGCGTCGCTGGGCGGCAGCGTCGCCCAGATCGAGAATGCCGCCGAGATCGGCATGGAGCACAATCTCGGCCTCACCTGCGATCCGGTCGCCGGCCTGGTCCAGGTGCCCTGCATCGAGCGCAACGCGGTCGGCGCGGTCAAGGCCATCGAGGCGAGCCGCCTCGCTCTGGCCGGCGACGGCTCCCACCTCGTCAGCCTCGACCAGGTCATCGAGACGATGCGCAAGACCGGCCTCGACATGAACGAGCGCTACAAGGAGACCAGCCTCGGCGGCCTC
>JBJMTY010000073.1:0-2737 GCA_045811445.1 Allosphingosinicella sp.
CCTCATCGTCATCCACGCTGTCCGACGCCACGTCGCCATTGCCCATCGGGGCATTGGTGACGGCGAGCCCGTCCGGCGAGGCGTCGAGCATGTTGTTCGCGTCGTCGAGCTGCGCATTCTCTTCCGCGGTAAGCTGGTTCGAATCGGCGCCTTTGCGGCACGCGCCGAGCGAGGCCGCCGCCAGGACCATAGCCGCCGCGAGCAAGACTTTCCGCATCACCCCATTCTCCCTCTGAATTCCAGAAGGGAAAGACTGCCCGATCGGCGCGCAAAGAAAAAGGGCCGCGCGTCCCGTGAGACGCGCGGCCCTCGTTCGGCCTGAGCCGGTGACGCTTAGTGAGTCGCGTCGTGGGCGGCGTTGCTGACCGCGCCCGCGCCGGCGGCGGCGGCGTTGCCGACGTCCGAAGCGGTGTTCGAGATCGCGTTGCCGGTCGCGTCGAGCGCGTTGTCGGTCGCCGTCGTGGCGTTCGAGGCCGAGGCATTGGCGTCGGCGACGGCGCCGTTGACGTCGGTGCCGGCTTCGGTCGCGGTGGCGTTGACGTCGGCGGTGTTGTTCGCGTCGGTCGAATCGGTCTTCTGGCAGCCGGCAACGCCGAAGGCGGCGACGGCGGCGAGCGTCAGGGCGATCTTCTTCATGGGCAATTTCCCTCCTTGGGAGTCTTTTTCGTCGCTGGGCGAGGTGCCGCGGAAGCATGGTTTCCGCAGCGTCCAGCGAAACCATTTGTAGGCGGCACGCGATTGTATGTCTACTGCTTCAGTTGGCAATGAGGCGAACCGAATGCCTTGACCCGCATATAAAGATATCTTTATGTCTTTATCCGATGCCTGCCGCGCCCGACATCTTCCGTGCCCTCGCCGATCCGACCCGGCTTCGGATCCTCAACCTGTTGCGCGCGATGGAGCTGTCGGTCGGGGAGATCGCCCAGGTGCTGGGGCAGAGCCAGCCGCGCGTCTCGCGCCACGTCCGCATCCTCATCGAGGCCGGCCTCGCCGAGCGGCGCAAGGAAGGCAGCTGGGTGTTCCTCAGCCTGGGCTCGCGCGACCGGGTCGAGCCCCTGTTCGGCACGCTCGACCGGTGGGCCGACCTCGACGGCGGGGATAGGTGGAAGGAGGCCGATGCGGCGCGTCTCGCCGCGGTCCGCGCCGACCGCGCCGCCGCCGCCGCCCGCTATTTCGAGGCCCATGCCGGCGATTGGGACCAGATACGCTCGCTCCACATTGCGGAGAGCGAGGTCGAGGCGGCGATCGGCCGGGCGTTGGGCGGCTCGGCGATTGGCCGGCTGGTCGATATCGGCACCGGCACCGGCCGTATGCTCGAGCTGTTCGGCCCGGCGGCTGACCACGCCCTCGGCGTCGACCGCTCGCCCGAGATGCTCCGTGCCGCGCGGGTCAAGCTCGGCCAGGCCGGCCTTGCCGCCGCCGAGCTTCGCCAGGGCGACATGTATGCCTTGCCGCTGAGCTCCGGCACGGCCGACACGGTGATCATCCACCAGGTGCTCCATTACGCCCAGCAGCCTTCCGCCGCCGTCGCGGAAGCGGCGCGGCTGCTGGTGCCGGGCGGGCGCCTGCTGATCGTCGACTTCGCGCCGCACGAGCGCGAGGAATTGCGCGCCGCCGATGCGCATCTCCGCCTGGGCTTCGCCGACGATGCGATGCTCAAATATCTCGAGGCGGCCGGGCTCGAAGGCCGGGTGCTCGAGCATCTCGAAGGCGGCGAGCTGACCGTCACTTTGTGGCTCGGCGAGCGGCCGGCCCAGCACTTGAAGGTAGTGGCATGAGTCCCGGCATCGCCGCCTGGCGCGAGCCTTTGTTCGCCGACGTCGCCGGCGACATCGGCGTCAGCTTCGAATTCTTCCCGCCCAAGACGGAGAAGATGGAAGAGACTTTGTGGGCGTCGGTGAAGATGCTGGAGCCGCTTTCGCCGCGCTTCGTCTCCGTCACCTACGGCGCCGGCGGCTCGACTCGCGAGCGCACCCACAACACGGTGGTGCGGATCCAGCAGGAGACGTCGCTCAACGCCGCCGCCCACCTCACTTGCGTCGAAGCGAGCCGGAGCGAGATAGACGAGGTCGCGCTCGGCTATTGGCAGGCGGGAATCCGCCACGTCGTTGCCCTGCGCGGCGATCCGCCCGAGCCGGGCAAGGGGTTTCGCGCGCGCCCTGACGGCTATGCCAACGCCGCCGAGCTGGTCGCCGGCCTCAAGCGGGTCGCGCCGTTCGAGATCTCGGTCGCCGCTTACCCCGAAATCCATCCCGATTCGCCGACTCGCGCCGCCGACCTCGACAATCTGAAGCGCAAGATCGACGCGGGCGCGGACCGGGCGATCACGCAATTCTTCTTCTCGCCCGATTGCTTCTTCCGCTTCCGCGACGACGCGGCGGCGGCCGGCATCGACGCCGAGCTGGTGCCGGGCATCCTTCCCGTCTCCAACGTCGCCCAGACCCGCAAGTTCGCGGCGATGTGCGGCGCCACCATCCCCCCCTGGATGGACAAATTGTTCGAGGGGCTGGACGCGCTTCCCGCGGCGCGCCAGCTCGTCGCCGCCACCGTCGCCGCCGAGCTTTGCGCCCAGCTCTATGCCGGCGGGGTCCGCAATTTCCACTTCTACACGCTGAATCGCGCCGAGCTCGCTTACGCGATCTGCCATCTGCTCGGCCTCAGGCCAGGGAATGGTGAGAATGAACGCCGCCGCGCAGCAGCTTAAGGCCGAGGCCGCCAAACGAATCCTGATCAAGGA
>JBJMTY010000074.1:0-11391 GCA_045811445.1 Allosphingosinicella sp.
CACCGGGCCGAGGATCGGGCCGATCATCACGCCCATGCCGAACATCGCCATCGCCCGCGCGTGCTTGGCGGGCGGGTTGATGTCGAACATCACCGCCTGGGCGATCGGCACCAGGAAGGCGCCCGACACGCCCTGCAAGGCCCGGAACGCCACCATCTGGGGCAGGTTCTGCGCCATCGCGCAGAGCACGGAAGCGATTGTGAAGGCGATGACCGACCAGACGAACAATTGCTTGCGCCCCACCCGGTCGGCGAGCCAGCCGGTGATCGGGATGGCGATGGCGGAGGCGACGATATAGCTGGTCAGCACCCAGTTGATCGTCTCGCGTGTCGCCGACATCGAGGCCATCATGTGCGGCAGCGCGACGTTGGCGATGGTGGTGTCGAGCACCTGCAGCAGCACCGCCATCATGATCGCGACGGTGAGCACGCCATGCTCGAGCTTGTCGAGCTTCAGCGTCGCACGATGGGGATCGAGCGCGGCGGCGGCCATGGCTCAGGGCCGCGGCGAACGGTGCGGAGGCGCCTTCACCGGGGGGCGGGCCCCGGCGCCGCCGGCCGCTCCTGCGTGTCCACCTTCACCTTGGCCGAGAGGCCGGCGAGCAAAGGGCGGCCCGGATCGGAATCGATCGCGATCCGCACCGGCACGCGCTGGGTGACCTTGACCCAATTGCCGGTCGCGTTCTGGGCGGGAAGCACCGAGAATTCGGAGCCGGTGCCGCGGCCGATCGAGGCGACGTGGCCGCTTATCTTCGCCGACGGGTAGGCGTCGAGCTTGATCTCGGCCGGCTGGTCGGGCGCCATCGTCTTGAGGTCGGTCTCCTTGTAATTGGCCTCGACCCAGGTTTCGCCGCTGCGCACGACGGTGACCATCGCCAGCCCCTGGACGGCCATGTTGCCGAGCTGGAGCCGTTCGGTCTGGCTGACATAGCCGTCGACCGGCGCGCGCACTTCGGTGCGCTTCAGATCGAGCAGGGCCTTGTCGCGCGCGGCGATCGCGGCGGCGATGGCCGGCTGGGCGCTCTCGCCGCCGGCGCGGATCTGCGCCGCCGACACCTGCGCGCTGTTGCGCGCGTTGGCGAGGCGCTGCTTGGCTTCCTGCACGGCGTGGAGCTGCTGGTCGTAGAGCACGCGGGTGGTGAAGCCGCGGCGCAGCAGCTCGGCGTAGCGACCGAAATTGCGCTGGGCGATGAGCAGATTGTCCTGGGCGGCGAGGATGTCGGCGCCCGTCCCCGCATTCTCGGCCTGGAGCTTCGATACCGAGACCTGCGCGGCGGCGATCTGCGCCTCGGCCTGCTCGAGCGCGATGCGATAGGGCGTCGGGTCGATGCGGAACAGAAGGTCGCCCGCCTTGACCCGCTGATTCTCCCTGACCGCCACTTCCGAGATCGGGCCGGTGACCAGGGCCGAGACCGACACCTTGTCCTGCTGGACATAGGCATTGTCGGTCGAGACGTAGCGCCCCGAGGTCAGATAGAAATAGGCGCCGATCGCGAGCAGGATCAGCGGCACCGACAGCATGAGCAGCAGCCGCCCGCGCTTGCGGCGCGGCGCCGCCGGGCTCTCGTCGGCGACCACTTCCGTCTCCGCCGCCGCCGCGCGCTCGCTTTCCGCCGACTTGATGGCCCCTTCCTTCATGACGCTCTCCGTGTGGGCTGGCTCCGTGCCGGCTGGGCGCCCGGAGCGAGGTTCGCCCGCACCCGCGCCAATATCTCGCGCATCCGCGCTTCTTCCTCGTCCGAGATTCCCGCCAGGGCATCCTCGACGAAGCGTTCGGCGATCCGCTTCAGGTCCTCGATGATCGGGCCCGCCTTGCGGGTCAGGTGGATCCGCCAGGCGCGGCGGTCCCCTTCGTCGGCGCGGCGCTCGACCAGCCCCGCTTCGGCGAGGCGGTCGATCATCCGGCACAAGGTGATCGGCTCGACGTCCAGTTGCTCGGCGAGCTCGACCTGGCGCAGGCCGTCCTTGCGCTTCAGGCGCGAGAGGACGCGCCACTGCGCGCGGGTGACGCCGTGCTCGGCCGCCCGGCGCTCGAAGTCGCGGCGCAGCGCCCGCGCGGTCTCGTTCAGCTCGAAGGGGAAATTGGTGTCCATGGCGTATATATAATAAGCATGCTTATGATCAGCAACCGTTAACAGGCGCGCTTCCCCCCGAACGCCCGGGGACGCGGCAGGGTCCGCGCTCCGTCCCGGCGGCGAAGCGTCTCGACAAGCCGGCGCGGCTTTTCTAGAGGGAGGGGCCTCGGGCGGGTGTAGCTCAATGGCAGAGCAGAAGCTTCCCAAGCTTACGACGAGGGTTCGATTCCCTTCACCCGCTCCACTTCCCAGCGCCCCGCGACCGAACCCTCTAATCCGCAGGCGCGGGCGGGGAGGATGCGGGGCTCGTTCACCGGTGCCCGCATAGCCGGGGCGGAGCGGCGGTCCACCGCTCTTGCCTCCCCTCCCCCGCCGCTCTACGCGTTCGGGCTCAAGGGGAGACGGCGATGCGGATCGCGTGCCTCGGCGGCGGGCCCGCCGGGCTCTATTTCGCAATCTCGATGAAGCTGCGCGAGGCCGCGCACGACATCCACGTCTTCGAGCGCAACCGCGCCGACGACACGTTCGGCTGGGGCGTGGTCTTCTCCGACCAGACGGTCGAGAACCTCCTCGCCAACGATCCGGTCTCGGGCGCGGCGATCCGGAGCGAATTCGCCCATTGGGACGATATCGAGGTCCATATCCACGGCGAGACGATCCGCTCGTCCGGCCACGGCTTCATCGGCATCGGCCGCAAGCGGCTGCTCGCCATCCTCCAGGAGCGGGCGCGCTCGCTCGGCGTCCAGCTCCATTTCGAGCATGAGGCGAGCCCGCGGCTGGAGGATTGGGCGGACTTCGACCTGGTCATCGCCGCCGACGGCGCCAACAGCCGCATCCGCACCGCCTACGAGCCCCATTTCGGCGTCGACGTCCAGATGCGGCGAAACCGCTTCTTCTGGTTCGGCACGCCCAAGGCGTTCGAGGCCTTCACCTTCGCCTTCGAGGAGACCGAGGCGGGATGGGTGTGGGCCCACGCCTATCGGTTCGACGAGGGTTTCTCGACCTTCATCGTCGAGATGGCGCCCGAAACCTGGGCCGGGCTCGGCCTCGACCGGATGGACCAGCCGGCCGCCATCGCCCTGTGCGAAAAGCTGTTCGCGAAATATCTGGACGGGGCGCCCCTGCTCTCCAACGCCGCCCACCTCGCGGGCCCCGAGGCCTGGCTGCGCTTTCGCCGCATCGTCTGTGACACCTGGCATTACAAGAACCTGATCCTGCTCGGCGACGCGGCGCACACCGCCCATTTCTCGATCGGCTCGGGCACCAAGCTCGCGCTCGAGGATGCGATCAAGCTCGCCGAGGTGCTGAGCCGCCCCGGCCTTTCCCGCGAGGCGGCGCTCGCCGAATATCAGGCCGAGCGCAATCTGGAGGTGCTCAAGCTCCAGAATTCGGCGCGCAACTCGACCGAATGGTTCGAGACGCTGGAGCGCTACCTGCATTTCGAGCCGATCCAGTTCGCTTATTCTTTGCTCACCCGCTCGCAGCGGGTCAGCCACGAGAATCTGCGGCTGCGCGACCGGCCGTGGCTGGAGGGGATCGAGCGCTGGTTCCAGTCGAAGGCGCTGGGCGTGCCGGTCAACGACCCGGCGCCACCGATGTTCGCGCCCTACAAGCTGCGCGGCCTCAGGCTCGACAATCGCATCGTCGTCTCGCCGATGGCGATGTATTCGGCGCGGGAGGGGACGCCGAACGACTTCCACCTCGTCCATTACGGCACCCGCGCGCAGGGCGGCGCCGGCCTCGTCTATACCGAGATGACCTGCGTCTCGGCCGAAGGGCGGATCAGCCCCGGCTGCACCGGGATGTACGCGCACGACCACGTCGCGGCGTGGAGGCGGATCGTCGATTTCGTCCACGCCAACAGCCGCGCGAAAATTTGCCTCCAACTCGGCCATTCGGGGCCGAAAGGCTCGACCCGGATCGGCTGGGAAGGAAACGACGTGCCGCTCGACGAGGGCAATTGGCCGGTCATGGCCGCCTCGGACGTCCCCTGGTCCACCGCCAACCAGGCGCCGCGCCCGATGACGCGCGCCGACATGGACGCGGCGATCGCCCAGTTCGTCGCCGCCGTGCGCAGGGGCGAGGAAGCGGGCTTCGACATGGTCGAGCTCCACGCCGCCCACGGCTATCTCCTCTCCTCCTTCATCTCCCCGCTCACCAACAAGCGCGCCGACGAATATGGCGGCAGCCTCGACAATCGCCTGCGCTTCCCGCTCGAGCTGTTCCGGGCGATGCGCGCCGCCTGGCCCGAGGAGCGGCCGATGTCGGTGCGGATCTCGGCCAACGACTGGATGGGCGAGGCGGGGGTGACGCCCGACGAGGCGGTGGCGATCGGCCGGGCGTTCGCGGCGGTGGGGGCAGACCTCATCGACGTCTCGGCCGGCCAGACCTGGGCGGATTGCGCGCCGGTCTACGGCCGCATGTTCCAGACCCCCTTCGCCGACCAGATCCGCAACGAGGGCCGGGTCGCGACCATGGCGGTGGGTAACATCTACGAGCCCGACCACGCCAATTCGATCCTCGCGGCGGGGCGGGCCGATCTGGTGGCGCTGGCCCGGCCGCACCTCGTCGATCCGATGTGGACTTTGCGCGCCGCCGCCGCCCAGAATTATCGCGGCGTCGCGGTGCCGCCGCAATATCTGAACGGCATGGCCCAGCTCGCCCGCAACCTCGCCCGCGAGCAGGAGCTGAAGGCGTGAGGCTGGCGGGGAGGCACGCGCTCGTCACCGGCGGCGGCACCGGCATCGGCGCGGCGATCGCCCGCGCGCTCGCGGCGGAAGGCGCGAAGCTCACTTTGGTCGGGCGCCGCCGCGAGCCGCTCGAGGACGTGGGCCAGGGCGCTTTCGACGCCTTGGTGGCGCCCGCCGACGTCACCGACCAGGCGCAGGTGGACCGCGCCTTCGCCTTGGCGCGCGCCGCGCAGGGGCCGATCTCGATCCTCGTCAACAATGCCGGCACCGCCGCCGGCGCGCCGTTCGCCAAGGTGAGCGAGGCGCTGTGGCGGGAGATGCTCGCGGTCAATCTGGACGGGATGTTCCATTGCTGCCAGGCGGCGCTGGCCGACCTGCTCGCGGCGGAGGCGGGGCGGATCGTCACGGTGGCATCGATGGCGGGGCTGCACGGCTTCGCTTATGCCGCGCCCTACATCGCCGCCAAGCATGGCGCGGTTGGGCTGACCCGCGCGCTCGCCGCGGAATATGGCGGGACGCGGCTCACGGCCAACGCGGTCTGCCCCGGCTTCGTCGATACCGAGATGACCGTCCGCTCGGTCGAGACGATCGTGGCCAGGACCGGCCGCAACGCGGCCGAGGCGCGGGCCGAGCTCGCCGGGATGAACCCATCTGGACGACTGATTGCACCGGAGGACGTCGCGGCGACCGTGCTCGACCTCATCCTCTCGAACCGCAACGGCGAGGCCGTGGAGATCGCATGAACCCGAACGACCATATTCCCACCCACTTCCTATGGCGCTTCGCCGACGGGGTGGCGACGATCACTCTCAACGGGCCGGAGCGGAAGAATCCGCTCACCTTCGAAAGCTATGCCGAGCTGCGCGACACGTTCCGGGCGCTCGCCGGCGCGCGCGAGGTGAAGGCGGTGGTGCTCACCGGCGCGGGCGGCAATTTCAGCTCGGGCGGCGACGTGCACGAGATCATCGGGCCGCTGACCGAAATGGACATGCCCGGCCTGCTCGCCTTCACCCGCATGACCGGCGACCTCGTCAAGGCGATGCGCGCCTGCCCGCAGCCGATCGTCGCGGCGGTGGACGGCGTCTGCGCCGGCGCGGGCGCGATCCTCGCCATGGCCTCGGACCTGCGGCTCGCCGCGCCGGGCGCGCGCACCGCCTTCCTGTTCGCGCGGGTCGGCCTCGCCGGCTGCGACATGGGCGCCTGCGCCATCCTCCCCCGCCTCGTCGGCCAAGGGCGGGCGGCGGACCTGCTCTACACCGGCCGCTTCATGAGCGCCGAGGAAGGGATGGACTGGGGCTTCTACAACCGGATCGTCGAACCGGAGCGGTTGCTGGACGAAGCGCAGGCGCTGGCGGGCGCGCTGGCGAGCGGCCCGACCTTCGCCCACTCCGTCACCAAGACCCAGCTGGGCCAGGAATGGAACGTCAGCCTCGAAACCGCGATCGAGATGGAGGCCCAGGCCCAGGCGATCTGCATGGCCACGAAGGATTTCCGCCGCGCCTTCGAAGCCTTCGCCGCGAAAAAGACGCCGGAGTTCCAAGGTGACTAACCCCTCTCCCTCCAGGGGAGAGGGAGGGGCCCGCGATGCGAAGCATCGTGGGAGGGTGAGGGTGTGAGGCGGCCACCTGGCCACGACAAGCTGGAACGCGTGCGCCGGCTTCGCCGCGAGATGACGCCGCAGGAGAAGCTCCTCTGGGGGCAGTTGCGAGGCCGACGCTTCGAGGGATTCAAGTTCCGAAAGCAAATGTGGCTCGCCAGCTACAGTGCCGACTTTGCCTGTGCGGAGGCTCGATTAGTCGTCGAGGCCGACGGCAGCCAGCACGCCGACAACGCGGAATATGATTCCTTACGTGAGCGCGCCTTCGCACGTCTCGGCTGGCGGGCCCTTCGCTTCTGGAACAACGAGATCACGGAGAATCTGGAAGGCGTGCTCACCGTCATCGCAAGCGCACTCCCCTCACCCTCGCGAGCCGCTTCGCGGCCCGCGGTCCCTCTCCCCTATAGGGAGAGGGGTGAAGATGGGCCGCCCGCCGCCAAACCCTCTCCCTCCAGGGGAGAGGGACAGCCGGGCCCGCGGGGCACGGCAGGGTGAGGCACAGAGCATGAGGGATTTTCTGGACTGGCCGTTCTTCGACGAAAGCCATAGCGAGCTGGCGGAAGCGCTGGAGCATTGGTGCGTATCCGAGCTCACCGATGAGGAACCGTCCGACGTCGACCACGCCTGCCGAACCCTCGTGCGCAAGCTCGGCGACGGCGGCTGGCTGCGCTACTGCGTGCCCGACGCCAAAGGGCGGCTCGACGTCCGCTCCCTCTGCCTCATCCGCGAGACGCTCGCCCGCCATTCCGGCCTGGCCGATTTCGCCTTCGCCATGCAGGGTCTTGGCTCCGGCACCATCTCCCTGTTCGGCAGCGAAGCGCAGAAGGCGGTCTATCTCCCCGCCGTGGCGCGGGGCGAGAAGATCGCCGCCTTCGCGCTGACCGAGCCGGAATCGGGCTCAGACGTCGCCAACATCGCCACCCGGGCCGAGGCGGCGGACGGCGGCTTCCGCATCGACGGCGACAAGGCGTTCATCTCGAACGGCGGCATCGCCGATTTCTACGTCGTCTTCGCCCGCACCGGCGAGGCGCCGGGCGCCAAGGGCCTCTCCGCCTTCATCGTCGACCGCGGCACGCCGGGGCTCGACGACAGCGCGCGCACCGAAGTGATCGCGCCGCACCCGCTGGCGACCCTGCGCTTTCGCGGCATGCGCCTCGCCGCCTCCACGCTGCTCGGCGAGCAAGGCCGCGGCTTTCAGCAGGCGATGGCGACGCTCGACGTGTTCCGCACCACGGTGGGCGCCGCGGCGCTCGGCCTCGCCCGGCGCGCTCTGGCCGAAGCGACGGCCCGCGCCCTTTCCCGCCGGCTCGGCGCGGGCATGCTCGCCGACAATCCGGTCACCCAATCGAAGCTCGCCGAGATGGTGCTCGACGTCGAGGCCTCGGCCCTGCTCGTCTACCGCGCCGCCTGGCTGCGCGACGTCATGGGCCGGCGCAACAGCCGCGAGGCGGCGCTCGCCAAGCTCCACGCCACCGAGAGCGCGCAGAGCGTGATCGACAAGGCGGTGCAGATGTTCGGCGGGCTCGGCGTCACCAAAGGCGTGCCGGTCGAGCGGCTCTATCGCGAAATCCGGGCGCTGCGCATCTACGAAGGGGCTTCCGAAGTGCAGAAGATCGTGATCGCCCGCCACCATCTCGCGGAGCAGGGGCGTTGAAGGCGCTGCAGCCGCCCGGCTGGCCCCGCCCGCGCGGCTATGCCAACGGGATATCCGCGCGCGGCCGCATGATCTTCACGGCCGGCGTGATCGGCTGGGACGCGGACGAGCACATCGTCGCCGACGACCTTCCGGGCCAGCTTCGCCAGGTGCTGCTCAACACCCTCGCCATCCTCGCCGAGGACGGCGCCGGCGCCGGCCATATCGTGCGGATGACCTGGTACGTGGTCGGCCTCGACGATTATCGCGCCGGCCTCGCCGAGATCGGGGCGGTGTGGAAGGAAGTGATGGGCCGCGTCTACCCGGCCATGGCCGTGGTCGAGGTCGCCGGCCTGGTGGAGTCGGCCGCGCGGATCGAGATCGAGACGATCGCCATGGTGCCGGACTGATGGCTTCCGCGCACGCCGACCGCTTCGTGCGCGATCGCCTGCCGCCGCCCGAGGCGCAGCCCGAATTCCTCTTCGACCTGCCCGAGCTGCGATATCCCGAGCGGCTCAATGCCGCCGTGGAGCTGATCGACGGGGGGCGGGCCGACGCCCTCGCAATCGTCAACGATGCCGGCGCCTGGACCTATGGCGAGATGCGGGACCTCTCCGACCGGATCGCGCGGCTGCTGACCGAGGAGGAAGGGCTGGTGCCCGGCAACCGGGTGCTGCTGCGCGGGCCGAACGGGGCGATGACCTTCGCCGCCTGGCTCGGCGTGCTGAAGGCCGGCGGCGTGCTCGTCACCACCATGCCGATCCTGCGCGCCGGGGAGATCGCCGCTTTGCTAGAGCGGGCGGAGGTGCATCACGCCATCGTCGACGAGCGCGGCCTCGCCGACTTCCTCGCCGCGGCCGACGCGACCGGCCTCGTCCGCTCTTTGCTCGTCTATCAGGGCGACAGCGGCGGCGGGGCGCTCGAGAACAGGCTGAACCATGTAAAGCCGGGCTTCGCGGCCGTTCCCACCCACCGCGACGACCCGGCGATGATCGCCTTCACCTCGGGCACCACCGGGCGACCCAAGGGCTGCGTCCACTATCACCGCGACGTCCTCGCCCCCGCCGACAGCTTCGCCCGCCACCTGCTGGCGCCCAAGGCGGGCGAGCGCTGGGTTTGCTCCGCGCCGATCGCCTTCACGTTCGGCCTCGGCATGAGCCTGATCTTCCCGTGGCGCTTCGGCGGCACGGCGGTGACGGTCGAGCAGCCGGGGCCGGGCGCTTTGCTGGAGGCGGTGGCGAAGCATCGCGTCAACCGTCTCGCCACCGCGCCCACCGCCTACAAGGCGATGCTGCCGCTGCTCGCCGATCACGATTTCTCCTCGCTTGCCGCCTGCGTCTCCGCCGGAGAGCACCTCCCGGCGGCGACGTGGCGGGCTTGGCGGGAGGCGACCGGGATCGGCATCGTCGACGGCATCGGCGCGACCGAGATGATGCACATCTTCATCTCCGCCGCCGGCGACGACATCCGCCCCGGATCGACCGGCAAGGCGGTGCCCGGCTACCGCGCCTGCGTGCTCGGCGAGGACGGGCAGCCCCTCCCCCACGGCACCGGCGCGCTGGCGGTGAAGGGGCCGACCGGCTGCCGCTATTTCGACGATCCGCGCCAGGCGGACTATGTCAAAGGCGGCTGGAACGTCACCGGCGACACCTATCGGCTCGACGAGGAAGGCCGCTTCTGGTTCGTCGCCCGCTCCGACGACATGATCGTCTCGGCCGGCTACAATATCGCGGCGCCGGAAGTGGAGAACGCCCTTTACGCCCATCCGGCGGTGCAGGAATGCGCCGTGGTCGGCGTGCCGTGCGAGGAGCGCGGACGCAAAGTGAAGGCGTTCGTCGTCGCCGCCCCCGGCCACCAAGCGGGCGAGGCGCTCGCCCGCGCCCTCCAGGACCACGTCAAGGCCGCGATCGCGCCCTACAAATATCCCCGCGAAGTGGAGTTCGTCGCGGCGCTCCCCAAGACCGCGACCGGCAAGCTCCAGCGCTTCCAGCTTCGCTAAGCTAGCAGCTTTCCTTCTGCGGCGCGGCGCCGGGCGCGGCGGGAGCGCGGCGGACGCCTTCGAGGCATTTGACCGTCGCCGCGGCCGCGGGCGGCTCTGCGGCCGCCGCCGCCGCGGGCTTGCGGCCGAGCGGAGCCTGCGGCTTTTCGGGGAGGCCCGAAAGCGCCCAGTGCAAGGTCGAGGAAGGCTGGGCGGTCTGGGCGACGGCGCTGTTCGCGGCCTGCTGCGGCGTGATCGGCTCGTAGCGGCGCAGCACCGAACGCTGGAAGCTGTCGATGCTGCCCGCGGCGGGCGCGCCCTTCATGCCGGGCTTGAGCGGCGCGTCACCGTTCGCCGCGGCGGCGGCCAAGGCGGCGGCGTCCGCGTCGAGGGGCGCCGGCACGATCTCGGCCGCATCGGCCAGGGTCGAGGGGTCGGAGGTGAGGCTGCGCATCAGCGCGATCTGCGGCTCGGTGCCGGTCGCGCCGAAGCGGAAGGCCGGCGCACGGCCCCAGCCGCCTTCCCAGCGGTAGAAGATGTGCTGCCCGACCACCGCGGCCTTGACCAAAGACCCGCTCCAATAAGGAACGACGTAATTGGCGTGGTAATGCGTCGCCCAGCCGACCGGCGCGTAGACCTTGCCCGCCAGCGCCTCCTCGGCGACCGTCCGCGCCCGCGCCCAATTGGCGGCGGCGGGGGTGCGGGCGAGGGCGCCGTCGCAGCTGAAGGTGAACTGGCAGCCGGTCGCCCGCTCCGCGCCCTGGAAGACCACCCCGCACACCGTCTTGGGGTAAGCCGGGTGGCGGACCCGGTTCAGCACCACCTGGGCGACGGCGCGCTGGCCGTCGGTCGGCTCGAAGCCGGCCTCGTAATAGACCGCGGCGGCGAGGCATTCGACCGCGCGGGTGCGGTCGGCCGGCGTCGCGAAGGCGGCGCGGAACGGCCGGGCGGCGGGGTTGGGCAGGGTCGAGACGGGTATGCCGGCGTTGATCTTGACCGCGTCCTCGGGCGCCACGTCCTCGCGGAAGCGCAGCGGCTCGGGCGCCGGCGGCACGCCGAGGCCGGGCACGACGAGGCGGCCGTTGACGGTCGGCACGTCGGCGCGGGCCACTTCGAGCGGCTGCAGCGAGGTCACCGAAAGCCCGGCGATGACGTAGAGGGCGAAGGCGGTGGCGAGGACGAGCGAGCTCAGCCACTGCTTGGCGCGCGGCAGGCGCGGCAGGCGAAAGCTCGGCAATGGGAGGCTCATCGAGGCCACGTCTTACTCCGCATCGGGCCGCGCCCCTTAGGCGAGACGGCCGTTTTTCGCAACCTCGGCGCCGTCCCCAGTGGGTTGGGAAGGCCGTTCATCAACCCTTCGAGGCGGCGTAGCGGGCCCGAAAGGCGTCGGCGAAGGCCGTCAGGCGCGCCACGGCGATG
>JBJMTY010000075.1:0-15599 GCA_045811445.1 Allosphingosinicella sp.
GGGCGCCGCCGCCGCCGCCTGGATCGCCGGCACCGCCGCCGCCGCCGCCGCCGTCGCCCCCCACGCCGCCGAAGCCGCCGTCGCCGCCGACAACGAGATTGCCTTTACCGCCGCCTCCGCCGCCGCCGCCTCCGCCGCCGCCGCCGGGGAACCAGCCGCCGGTGGCCAATTCGGACGTCGCGCCGTCCATCCCCAAATGCGGCACCACCAGCGTCAACGTGACGGCGAACGACACCGACCCCGAAGGCAATTACCCGCTGACCGTCACGGGGGTTTCGGGCGGCGCCTCGCTGACGCTCACCATCCTCAGCGCGAGCACGATCGGCATCGAGAGCATCGGCGCCTCTGGGCTGAAGACGTTCAGCTACACGGTGAGCGACAGCCTCGGCGCGACCTCGACCGGGACGGTGAGCGTCACCGTCACCACCACCAACCAATGTTTCTGAGGCCGACGATGCACCGCTTCATCGCCCGCGCCGTTTTGGCGCTCACCGCCTTCGCCGGCCTCGCCACCGAGGCCTTAGCCCAGGACATTCCCAATGTGCCCTCGCCGCTGCGGGTCGAGAGCGACTCCAACGGGGTGAACCTGACCACCGGCAAGACGACGATCGAGCCGCCGGTGCTCTCCGTCCCGGCCGCGCCCAATTTGCGCTTCGACCGCGTCCAGAATGCCGCGCCCAATGTCGTCGGCAAGAAATCCGGCCCGGCCGGCGAATATCCGACCGGCAATTATACGGTCCACACCGGCCAGGGCAGCGCCGAAGCCTTCCAGTGCTCCGACGTCTCCGATTGCTCCAGCGTGACGGGGACCGGCTCCTACTTCCGGCCCAACGCGACCTTCCGGCAGGCGGGCACCGCGGCGGTCTGGCATTTCACCAACGTCCACGTGAACACCTTCGGCAATCCGGGGACCTTCCAGGCCTACGCCTCGAGCGTGACCTATCCGACCGGAGAGACGATCAGCTATTCCTACGATACCGCCTATCTGGCCGGCGACCCCTTCAACCGGACCTTCTACCGGCCGAACACGGTGACCAGCAATTACGGCTATGCCATCTCGATCACCTACCAGGGCAGCGATTTCAACGGCGATCCCGGCGCCTGGTCCGCGCCCTCGGTGGTCACGCTCTACGCCACCGCCAACCCGGGCGTGCCGCTCGGCCGGCTGACCTACAGCGGCAACACCATCACCGACCTGGGCGGCCGGGTCTACACCTGCTCCGGCTGCAATAACGCGCTCGGCATGGACATCGAGGGGACGGCGGGAAGCCTCACGCTGCCCGGCGAAGCCACGCCGACCCGGCAGGCGACGGCGTCGCCGACCCAGGCCCTGGTCGCGGCGGTGGTTCGCGACGGCGTCAGCTATAATTACACCTACACCTACAATGGCGGCGCGCCCTCTTTCCACGCGTCGACCAACAGCTACTGGTACACCCGCCTGGTCGTCACCGGGCCGAACGGCTTCAACCAGACCTATAATTTCGCCATCTCCGACCAGCGCGTCGTCCTGACCGGCATGGTCGATTCGATCGGACGCACCACCAGCTATCAGTTCGATACCGCGTACCGGCCGACGCGCATCACCTCGCCGGAAGGCAATTATGTCGACGTCCTCTACGACGACCATGCCAATATCGTTTCCAGCACCGTCACTCCGAAGCCGGGCTCGGGCCAGTCCGCGGTCGCCGAGACCGCCTCTTTCCCCTATTGCGACACCCTCATCGCGCCGGACGTGAGCTGCTTTCGGCCTACCTCGTCACGCGACGGCCTCAACCGGCAAACCGATTATGTCTACAATAGCTACGGTCAGCTGACCGAGCGGACCGATCCCGCCGACGCAAACGGGGTGCGGCGCAAGACCTATGTCGAATACGCGCTCTCACCGGCCGGGATCAGCCGCAAGAGCGTCGTCAGGGTCTGCGGTTTCGGCACGACCTGCGGCACCAACCAGGAGATGCGCACCGAATATGATTATTGGGGCGCGACCCCCCTCCCTGCGGTCGAGCGGCACATCGACGCGGCGGCGGGGATCACGCTGACCACGACCTACACTTACGATGGCGCCGGCCGTCCGACCGCGGTCGACGGGCCGCTCGCCGGCACCGACGATGCTACCTACATCCGATACGATGTCTGGGGCCGCAAGACCTGGGAGATCGGCGCCAAGAACCAGTCCGGCGCGCGTCCCGCCACGCGCTTCACCTACCGCGCTTCGGACGACCAGCCGATCCTCGCCGAGAGCGGCTATCTCACCGATCCGAACGGCACGGACCTCCTGGTCTACCGGCGCGTCGAGACGAGCTACGACGCCCACCGCAACCCGAGCCGCGAGGTGGCGAGCGACGGGGCGACCATCCACGCGGTGACCGACAAGAGCTGGGACGACCAGGGCCGCCCCGTCTGCCAGGCGCAGCGGATGAACCCGGCTTCGTTCGGCGAGCAGCCGGGCGCCTGCGCGTTCACCAGCCCGGGCGCCCAAAGCCCCGACCGTATCACGCACAACGTCTACGATGCTGCCGGCCAGCTCCTGCAGGTCCAGCGCGCCTATCTCACTTCGCTCCAGCAAAATTACGCCACCTACGAATATACCCCCAACGGCAAGCAGAAGGCGGTGATCGACGCCAACGGCAACCGCGCCGAGATGACCTATGACGGCTATGACCGCCAGCGCCGCTGGATCTTCCCGTCGGCGACGGCGACGGGGACCGCCAACCAGAACGACTATGAGGAATATGGCTACGACGCCGTCGGCAACCGCCTTTCGCTGCGGAAGCGCGACGGGATCATGCTGACCTATGCCTACGACAACACCAACCGGATGTGGCTGAAGAACGTGCCGCCGTCGGCGAGCGGCGGGGCGGGCTATGCGGTCTATTACAGCTACGACTTTCGCGGGCTGCTGACCCGGACGTGGTTCGCTTCGCCGGCGGGCGCCGGCATCACCAACAGCTATGACGGGTTCGGCCGGCTGCTCTCCTCCACCAGCAACATGAGCGGATCGGACCGCATCGTGGCCAGCTATTACGACGCGGCCGGTCGCCGGGTGCGGGTCGACCATCCGGAGGGCGGGTGGTTCTTCACGTACGATTATGACGCCAGCGGGGCGGTGACCTCGATCAAGCAAGGCGGCACGATTCCCCTCATCAACTTCATCTACGACGCGCTCGGCCGCCGCACCGTCGCCGGCAACGCCAACATCGCGACCAGCTACGGCTACGATTCGGCCTGGCGGACGAACTCGATCGAGCACAATCTCGTCGGGACGAGCGGCGACCAGAGCTATACGCTCGCCTACAATCCGGCTTCGCAGATCGTGGCGCGGACCGCGAGCAACGATGCCTACGCATCGAACAGGGCGTACAACGTCAGCCGCGGCTACACCGTCAACGGCCTCAACCAATATACCGCCGCCGGCCCGGTCTCGTTCACCTACGACGCCAACGGCAACCTCACCGGCAACGACGCCTGGAGCTACGTCTACGACGCCGAGAACCGGCTGGTGTCGGCGGCGGAGCGGCGGTCGGACGGCACGGTCAAGACGACCACGCTCGCCTACGACCCGATGGGGCGGCTGTGGCAGGTGAGCTCGGAGGCCGGCACGACCCGGTTCGTCTATGACGGCGACGCGCTGATCGGCGAATATGACACGCTGGGCAACATCCTCCACCGCTACGTGCACGGCCCGGACGCCGGCGCGGACGACCCGCTCGTCTGGTACGACACCATGGCGGGCGGCACGCCCCGCAACCTCATCGCCGACCACCAGGGCTCGATCGTCGGCGTGGTCGATGCCGACGGCACCCTGCGCCACCCCAACGCCTATGACGAATGGGGCCTCCCCAACGAAGAGCATCTGGGGCGGTTCGGCTATACCGGCCAGGCCTGGCTCCCGGAGCTAGGCCTATGGTATTACAAGGCGAGGATCTACTCGCCGACGCTGGGCCGGTTCCTGCAGACCGACCCGGTCGGGTACAAGGACCAGGTCAACCTGTATGCTTATGTCGGGAACGATCCGGTCGATAAGACCGATCCGAGTGGGTTAGAGGGCTCTAACGACCACTTCTCAGATGTGCTCGCAGGTCGCGCGGCGCCGGTGATTACACCGGATCAGGCGATCGACTCTGCCAATATGATCGCGGATATCGCCGACGGCATTTCCGATGCCCTCAATGCGAACCCGGAGATCGGCGGTCCGCTCGAGGCAAAGCCTTTTGCGGCTTTCGCGGCGGCGGTGAGAGCGGGCAGTGCGGAGGCTCGAGCGGCAGCAGCCGCTGAAAGAGCCGCGGTCGCCGCGCGGCGTGAGGCCAATATAGCGAAAGGCATCCCCGCCTCGAAAATCGGCGGAAGTGGCCATCCCATGGTGCATACGGTCAACCATAATACGACGAAGGCCGCTCGAGAAGCCGCCGTGCGTGACACGCCCCCCGGCGGCCGCGCCAGGTTCGATGCGCACCCTCAGGATGGCCAACGACCCCACTATCAGGCAGAGGATGCTAGTGGCAGGAACGTGCGCCCTGTGGTGCACCATTGTCCGCCGAACTCGAGGTGTGGAGGATGATCTGGACAGGTCTTGCGGTGCTGATGCTCGACGAGGAGCACCCGTCGCGACAGCAAGGCTATCGCGGGGCCTTTGCGGCGTTTGCGTGCGAGTCGGACAGCCTGGCGTCGGCGGTCGCGGGGCTGACGGCTGAATTCAAAGCCAACGCGCTTGAGCTTGTCGGCGTGGAAGAAATGCTTCCGCCCTACCTTCGGGAGAGAGAATTGACCGTCTATGAAGATGAGCTGGTCGCTGCGCTCCCAGACTATTCCGTTCAATTTAGGAACGTACATTTCCACAAGGGGGAATCGTAGATCCTGATGGGTCGGGCGGCGACCAGAGCTACAGCTTCGCCTACAATTCGGCCTCGCAGGTGGTGGCACGGACCGCGAGCAACGATTCCTACGCCTCGAACAGAGCGTACAACGTGACGCGCGGCTACAGCGTCAACGGGCTCAACCAATATACCGCCGCCGGCCCGGTGTCGTTCACCTACGACGCCAACGGCAACCTCACCGGCAACGACGCCTGGAGCTACGTCTACGACGCCGAGAACCGGCTGGTGTCGGCGGCGGAGCGGCGGTCGGACGGCACGGTCAAGACGACCTCGCTCGCCTACGACCCGATGGGGCGGCTGTGGCAGGTGAGCTCGGAAGCCGGCACGACCCGGTTCGTCCATGACGGCGACGCGCTGATCGGCGAATATGACACGCTCGCGCAAGAAACCTATAACGCCTACAAAGCACAGGGGCTTGACGAGACATGCCCGTTCTGACGAGGCGAGGCGGATGGGCGACGCTGCTGGCGCTGGTCGCACTGCTATACGCGTGCGACAGGCCCTCGAGGGAATATCGGCAGATATCGAAGCTGCCTTACGCGCGGTGGGACGGCTACGCCTCGACCCTGCCGCTCGAGCGGAGGCTCGACCTTCACAAGGAGATCCTCAGCAGATCCGGGTCGAACCCGCCCATGACGATCGCCTTCTCGTTCGGGCGCGACCCCGCGGCAAGCTATCGGGCGATCGTCCACCGGCTTGACAGCGGCGACAGCGATCGCGCCTATCTCGGCCTCCTCTTCGCCATTGAAGGCGCGAAGGGGTTCTCGATTTGCGCGCAACCCGATCGGCGGAAGATCCAGGCTTATGTGCAAGCCGTCACGCGTGGATACAGTCTCTCGCGCGATCCGGCGAAATTCTATTTCTGCTAGAGCGACGCGAAGCGCGGCTACACCTACGGGCCGGGCAGCGACGAGCCTTTGCTCGGTTGCAATATGGCGGCAGGGTCGCGAACCGTTACCTCGACGAGGAGGGCTCGATCATCGGCGCGGTCGATGCCGACGGCACCTTGCGCCACTTTAGTGCCGGCGGCGGATGGGCGGCGGCGGCGGGGCGCGCTCAGTTCGAGCCGGTCACCCGGCGGATGAAATGGCCGGCCGAGATGCCGCGGAGCAAAGCGAGGCGGTAGCTCTGGACGACGCGCTTGCTCGCCCAGCCGCCCTGCGGCCAATCGTCGATCAGGCGCAGCAGCCGGTCGGTGTCGACCAGGCCGGCGGCATGCGGCGAGCGGGCGAGGCGCTCGGCCTCCTCGCGCAGCCGCGCGCGGTCGGCGGTGAGGCCCTCGTGCCAGTCGCTCGCCTGAAGGCCCTTGAGCTTCTCGTCGAGCACCGCGGCGGGGAGGCGGTCGGCGAGGCCGTCGCGGGCCAGCGCGCGGGCCCGGCCGCCGCGCAGATACTGCTCCATCGGCACGCGCAGGCAATATTCCATCAGCCGCCGGTCCGCGGTCGGATCGCGATGATCGACGCCGTGCGCGGCGAGCTGGCCCTTGTTGTAGGTGCCGCGGTCGACCCGGCGGAGCACCCACAAGCGGGTCTCGGCCGGATCGCGGCGGGGGCGGTAGGCGAGATCGAGGCCGCGCGCCGCCGCCCGCTCCTTCAGCGCCGCCTCGTCGGCCCGGGCGAGCGAATAGCCGGCCAGGCCGGCGACGCTGCCGCGCAGCCGCGCGATCGCCCGCCACAGCGGCCTCGGCAGATAGGGCCCCAGGGTCTGCGCCGCGATCGTCCCGGCGCGCATGCCGCCGCGATGGAGGCCGAGCGCGGCCCGGGCGAGCCGCACCAGCCGCCCACGCCCGAGCAGCTCGGGGAGGTGCTCCATACCGGCATAGCTGAAGCTCATATTGCCCATCGCCCCGATCAGCATCACCGAGAGGCCCCGGGCCTTGGCCGCTTCGTCGATCGCCGCGCCCCAGGTGCCGTTGCACAGGTTCAGCATCGGCGCGTCGTGGGCGAGGAAGTTGCGATCGAGCGCGTCGAGCGGCGAGATCCCCTCGGTGGAGATCCTGACATGCTCGATATTGGGATGCATGGCGGCGGTGAGCGCGGCGAGCGGGCCTTCGTCGCCGATCGTGTTGGCGACGAACGGGCCGTCATAGCCCTCGCGCGGCACCGCCGTGAACGCGACCACCCGGCCGCCCGCCGGCGCCAGCAGCCGCGCCGCCGTCGCCGCCACCGCGGCGCTGTCCAGCCCCGCGCTGAGGTGGGCGCCGACCATCGCGCCGCCGCCGCGCAGCCGCGCTTCGGTCGCCGCGTCGAGCCGCTCGCGCATCGCCGCCTGATAATCCGCGGCGGACGGAAGCAGAAGCGGCTCCAGGCTCGGGCGCCACCATGGCCGCGCCGCCACCGCGCCGTCGCGGCCCACGACGAGGATCGTCCCCGGCTCGACCCGTTCCACCCCCTCGAACAAAGTCCGCCGGCCGTCGGCGGGCATCAAGGCGAGCCAGTCGAGCGCCGCCTGCCGGTCGAGCGCATAGGGTATTTCGGGCAGAGCATGCAGCCCTTTCGGCATCGAGGCGAAGGCCAGGAAGCCCGCGCCCCGGTGGACGTGAAGCGGCCGCTGTCCGGCATGGTCCCGCCCCAGCGTCAGCCGCCCGGCTTCGGCATCCCACAAAGCGAAGGCGAAATCGCCGACCACCCGCTCGAGCGCGTCCTCCACGTCCCATCGCTCGAACGCGGCGAGGAGCAAGGCCGCGTCGCTGGTTTCACCGGCCGCCTCGCGGTCGATGCCCAGCGCGGCCTCAAGCTCGCCGCGATTGTCGATCCTGACGTCGGCGGCGAGCGCGAGCCGCCCGCTTGCGCCGCGCGCCGGGCCCTTGTCGAAGCGGTCCTCGGGCAAAGTCGGGAAGAGCTCCCGGCCGAGCGCCATGACGCCGTCGGTCCAGTCGGCGGCGCCGCGTCCGTACATCGCCTGCGCCTTCAGCATGCGGCGGCACGGCGCCAGCGGATCGCGCCCGTCGAGCGCGAGAAAGCCCGCGAGCGCCGTCATCCCCTTGTCCTCGTGCCGAATCCCGTCCGCATCGCGCGGTGACTAGAGGGAAAGACACCCTTGCCCAACAGGAATTCGCACGAGAACGTGGAGCGAACGCGCTTCGGAACGGTTGGAGATGTGGAACTCTCCGAATCGCTCGCCCCACGGCTACGGCTGCCGTGCTATTTTACGGGCAGCCCGAAATAAGCGTAGGCGGCGACGATGGCGACGCCGATCCATGCCCGGGCGTAAGCGCCGAGCTGCGGCACCTCGACCTTGTATTGCAGGAGGCCGACGACCACGGCGACGAAGCCGCACGCGAGCCACGCGACGAGATAAGCAATCGCAAGGATCGCCACCGGACCCTCCGCGGGCACACCGAGCACGTGCAGCTTGGTCGCTCCCCCCGACCCGGTCGAACCGTTGGCGGCGAGTGCGAGCACTGCCGTAACCAGGGCCGAGACGAGCGCGCCGATCGTCTGAAGAATCCAGAATGCGTTCGCCGTTGGCTCCTTGTGGGTGATGCCGACGGCGTACAGGACGGCGAGGACGAGCACGTACACATAAAGCGCGAGCAACGCGCCGGCGACCAGCCCACCTACCACAATGCGCGGTGTTTCGACCATGATAGCCTCCTCTGTGGCATGGACGTACCTTGCCACGGCGCGCGCACCGGCGCCGTGACGGACATCACGCCAGGCGCGCACCGCGAGAATCCGGGTCCGGAGCTTCCGCCCCGGCGTCTCTAAAGGGAGGATGGACCCGGATCGAAGCCGGGGTGACGGCTCAGGGCGTCACTTGACGCGTTCGACCTGCTCGAACTCGAGCTCGACCGGGGTCGCGCGGCCGAAGATGGAGACGCCGACCTTGACGCGGCCGCGGTCGAAATCGAGCTCTTCGACGAGGCCGTTGAAGCTGGCGAAGGGGCCGTCGAGAACCTTGACGCTGTCGCCGATCTCATAGTCGACGTTGATCTTCTGCTTGGGCGCGGCGGCGGCGGCCTCGTCCTTGGTGTTGAGGATGCGGGCGGCCTCGGCGTCGCTGATCGGCTGCGGCTTGCCCGAGGATCCCAGGAAGCCGGTTACCTTCGGGGTGTTCTTGACGAGGTGGTAGACATCGTCGTTCATCGCCAGCTTGGCGAGCACGTAGCCCGGGAAGAACTTGCGGTCGGACGTGATCTTCTTGCCGCGGCGGACCTCGGTCACCTTCTCGGTCGGCACCTCGACGGCCTCGACCAATTGCTCGAGGCCGAGGCGGCGGGCCTCGGACTGGATGGCGTCGCGCACCTTGTTCTCGAAGCCCGAATAAGCGTGGATGATGTACCAGCGGGACATTGGGGAGCTCGTTTCCTTGGCGGGAGGGCGTTGGGGCGGGAGGGCGTTGGTAGGGGCGGCGCCGCGCGGGCGGGCGCTCAGCGGATCAGCGAGAGGAGGGCCTTGACGACGGCGTGGAAGGCGCTGTCGACGCCGAAGAAGAAGACGGCGAGGATGGTGGTCATGACCAGCACCATCAGCGCGGTGGCGACCGTCTCCTTGCGGCTCGGCCAGACGATCTTGCCGCTCTCGGCGCGGACCTGGTTGATGAACTGACCGGGGCTGACCTTTGCCACCTGCTTGATCCTCGTCTCGACGTTCGGGGCAGCCGCCGGGGACCGGAGGGCCGGTCGCTTCGCTGCTGCCGATGGAATGCGAAGGTGGGGAGATAGCGCCGCCGCCCGGCTAAGGCAAGGCTCGCCGACTTTCGTCGGAATGAGGGGCGCGCCGGGGCCGTCACGGGAGTGTATCCCGTGACGTCAGTCGCGCTTCGCGCGCTGGCCGGCGGCTTCGCATCGCCTTCGGCGAGCGCGGAATGAAGCGGTCATTCCGCTTGCTTCGGCTTGGCAGGAGTGGAGGGATTCGAACCCACGACCCTCGGTTTTGGAGACCGATGCTCTAACCGGACTGAGCTACACTCCTACCCTTCCCGCCGCTTAACCGCCGTTTTCGCGGGGCGCAAGGGGAGGGGGCGAAGCGGGGGCGGGGCGTTCGTCGAATCCCGCTTCTCAAACGCCCGCCGCCGCGATAAGGCGCGGGGCATCCATTTTCCGGGTGGGGAAAATTTCAACATGATCAAGAAGATAGTTCTCGCCGGCGCGGGCTCGTTCGCCCTTGCCATCTCTCTCGCTCCCGCCGCCGCGGCGCCCGCCGCCGCCAAGCCGCAGCTCGGCGCCTGGGGCGTCGACCTCGCCGGCATGGACAAGACGGTCAACCCCGGCGACAGCTGGTACAATTACGTCAACGGCACCTGGGACAGGAACGCCGTCATTCCCCCCGACAAGTCGAGTTGGGGCGGCTTCGGCATCCTGCGCGACCTCTCCGACACGCGCACCCGCGAGATCATCGAGACCTCGGCCAAGGCCCACGCCGCCGCCGGCACGCCCGCGCAGAAGGTCGGAGACCTCTATGCGAGCTTCATGGACGAAGCGGCGATCGAGGCGAAGGGCCTGGCGCCGCTCCAGCCGACGCTCGCCCGCATCCAGGCGATCCAGAACACGACCGACCTCGCCCGCTTCTTCGGCGAGGCCAACCGCATCGGCATCGCCACGCCGATCCAGGCCGGCGTCCTCCAGGACCTCAAGGACAACAGCAAATACGCCGTCTATCTCGGCCAGGGCGGCATCGGCCTGCCCGACCGCGATTATTACCTGGACGAGACCAATCCGAAGTTCGCCGAGGCGCGGGCGAAGTATATCGTCCATATCGGCAACATGCTGCGCCTCGCCGGCGTCTCCGAGCCGGAGGCGCGGGCCCAGCGCATCTACGACCTCGAGAAGAAGATCGCGACCGCGCACTGGACGCGGGTGCAGTCGCGCCAGATCGACAAGCTCTACAACCCGATGGACGCGGCGCAGATGAGCGCGTCGATGCCGGGCTTCGATTTCCCGACCTTCCTCCAGGAAGCGCATCTCGACGGCCAGCCGCGGATGATCGTCGCCAATCCGAGCGCCCTCGTCGGCGCGGCCAAGCTCGTCCAGTCCGAGCCGCTCCAGACCTGGAAGGATTATCTCACCTTCCGCGCGCTCGCCGCCAACGCGGCGTTGCTGCCCAAGGCGTTCGTCGAGGAAAGCTTCGCCTTCAACGGCCGGGTGCTCTCGGGCACCCCGCAGCTCAAGGAGCGCTGGAAGCGCGGCGTCGACCTGGTCGGCGGCGCGATGGGCGAGGCGGTCGGCCAGCTCTATGTCGGCCGCTACTTCCCCCCGGCGGCCAAGGCCAAGGCGGACGAGCTGGTCCACAACCTCATCGCTTCGATGGACCGCCACCTCGCGGCGCTCCAGTGGATGTCGCCCGAGACCAAGGTGAAGGCCCGCGCCAAGCTCGCCGCCTTCACGCCCAAGATCGGCTATCCGGACAAGTGGCGCGATTATTCGGCGCTCACCATCGTCCCCGGCGACGCGATGGGCAACGCCATGCGGGCGCGCGAGTTCGAGTATAATCGCGAGCTCGCCAAGATCGGCAAGCCGGTCGACCGCACCGAGTGGGGCATGACCCCGCAGACGGTGAACGCCTATGCCAATCCGCTGATGAACGAGGTCGTGTTCCCGGCCGCGATCCTGCAGCCGCCCTTCTTCGATCCCAATGCCGACATGGCGGTCAATTACGGCGCGATCGGCGCCGTCATCGGCCACGAGCTCAGCCACCATTTCGACGACCAAGGCTCGAAGTTCGACCCGAAGGGCAATCTGTCGGTGTGGTGGACGCCCGAGGATATCGCCAAGTTCAAGGCGATGACCGGCAAGGTGGTCGCGCAATACGGCGCCTACGAGCCGCTGCCCGGCAGCCACGTCAACGGCGAGCTGACGCTCGGCGAGAACATGGCCGACCTCGCCGGCCTCGCCATCGCCTACGACGCCTACAAGATGTCGCTGCACGGCAAGCCGGACCGCGTCGTCGACGGCTATACCGGCGACCAGCGCTTCTTCCTCGGCTTCGGCCAGGTGTGGCGCAACAAGATGCGCGAGGCGGCGCTGCAGCAGCAGCTCACCACCGACCCGCATACGCCGGGCCAGCTGCGCCCGAACGTCGTTCGCAACTTCGATGCTTGGTACAAGGCGTTCAACGTTCGCGACGGAAAGCTCTATCTGCCTCCTGAACAGCGTATCCGCATTTGGTAAGACGGCGTGCAGTGAAGGGGCCGGCGCGTCGTCGCCGGCCCCGCACCACCAAGAGCGGGGCGGGGAGTAAGCCGCTGAGTAGACGTTTCGGGTACGCGGCCGCCGCCGCCTTGATATTGCTGATCGTCGCCTTCGCCTTCGGGCCGCGCTTCGTCCACCGCGCGCCGCCGCCGCCGCCCAGGGGCATCGGCATCTCCGACGCGGAGCTGGTCCGCATCGCCGATCGCCAGAAGGCGCCGGGCGCCTCGGTCGATTACGCGACGATCGACCGCCGCCTGCAGGCGCTGATGCGCGCGCCCAACATGATCGGCATGGCCGTCGGCATCGTCGAGGGCGGGCAGATCCGCTTCCTCAAGGGCTATGGCGAGACGGTGGCCGGGAGCGGCGATCCGGTCACGCCCAATACCCTGTTCCGCTGGGCGTCGGTCTCGAAGGGGGTCGCCGCCGACATGGTCGCCCTGCTCGCCAACGACAACAAGCTCTCGCTCGAGGAGCCGGTCGGCCGCTACGCCCCGTCGCTCAAGCTCCCCTCCGGCAACGAGAATCGCGCCACGGTCGCCGATTTGCTCTCGCACCGGCTCGGTCTGTTCAGCCACGCCAACGATTCCAAGCTCGAGGACGGCTACGATCCGCACATGCTGCGCTCGCAGCTCGCCCAGCTCAACGCGGTCTGCGCGCCCGGCACGTGCTGGGAGTATCAGAATGTCGCCTACGACGCGGCGTCGGAGATCGTCGAGAAGGTGACCGGCGAATCCTACGAGCAGGCGGTGCGGGCGCGGATCTTCTCGCGCCTCGGCATGCGCAGCGCCTCGCTGAACCGCCAGGCGCTGGTGAGCGCGCCGAGCTGGGCGCGGCCCTATGTCGGATCGAAGGCGTCGAAGCCGGCCGAGGTCAGCGATACCTATTATCGCGTGCCCGCCGCCGGCGGGGTCAACAGCTCGATCAAGGACATGGCGATCTGGATGCAGGCGCAGATGGGCCTGTCGCCGACCGTCATTCCCCCCGCGGTGCTCGCGGCGGTGCAGGCGGCGCGCGTCAACACGCCGGGCGAGACGGGGCGGATGCGCAAGTTTCGCGAACGGGTGCGCGCGACCAGCTACGGGCTCGGCTGGCGCATCTACGATTATGCCGGCCACCGCGTCATCGCCCACCGCGGCGGGGTCAAGGGCTATCGCTCGCTGATCATGTTCGATCCCGCGCTGAAGAGCGGAGTGGTGGCGCTCTGGAACAGCTCGACCAACCAGCCCGGCGGGCTGGAGTTCGAAGTGATGGACATGATCTACCATCTGGAGCCGCGCGACTGGCTCGGCCTCGACCGGCCCCCGACGCCGGAGCAGCCGGAAGCCGAGGGCGCGAACTCGTCGGTAGACGCGGGGGGCTGAGGCTCAGGCCGCCTTCACGTCCGCCCACACCGGGAAATGGTCGCTCGCCTTGCGCGCCGCGGCGCTCTCGTGGACGCCGCATTCGGCGATGGCGAGGTCGCGGGTGACCATGATGCGGTCGAGCTGCACGATCGGCCGGCGGGTGTGGAAGCTGCGCCCGCAATGGGCGAAATCGAGATGCTGGGCGAAGTCGCGCAGGCAGCCGCCGCGGGCGCTCCATTCGTTGAGGTCGCCCATCAGCACCGTCGGCATCGCCGCCTCGCGCCGCGCGACATGGCTGAGGATGGCGTGCGCCTGGCGCCGCCGCCACAGGCCGGAAAGATCGAGATGCATGCCGACGACGCGCAGCGTCTCGCCGCCGAGGCGGATCTCGGCCATCACCGCGCCGCGCGGCTCGAGCGAGGGGAGGTCGAACAGAATGCGGTCGACGATCTCGGCATCCTTGCGGACCAACAGGGCGTTGCCGTGCCAGCCGAGGCTGCCGTCGCGCGCCTCGAACGCCACCGGCTTGTAGGGGCTGTGCACCTCGATGAGGTGGGGCGGGATCGCGCTGGCGCGGGTGCCGAAGCGGCGATCGGCCTCCTGCAGCGCGATGACGTCGGCCCCCAGCTCGCACAGCACTTCGAGCGTCCGCTCCGGCCGCCGGCGGCGATCGGTGCCGATCGCCTTGCGCATGTTGTAGCTGGCGACGCGGATCATCGCCGCGGCCCGGGGACAGTCACTTTCAGCACGGCGGCACCCATTCAATCAGCGGAGCGGGTGAAAGTGACTGTCCCCATTTCAGCCGTTGCGCAACCGGGCTCAGCCCCGGCCGTCCTTCAATCGGCCGAGCTGATGGTCGAGCGCCCTCACCGCCTTCTTGGCGGCGCCGATCACCGCCCGGTCGACATTGTCGCCTTCCTCGGCGACGGCGATCGGCGGCAGGCCGTTGACCCGCGCCTCGAGCGTGCAGCGCAGGTCGGAATGGCCGCCGCGGCTGCCGTTGATGTCGGAGACGTGGACCTCGACGTCGGTGATGCGATCCTCGAAGCGGGCGAGGCGCTGGCGGATCTGCTCCTCGAGGCGGCCGTCGCGGCCATTGTCGGATTCGACCTGGTTGTCGGCGTGGATCTGGATGAACAAGCTTACTCTCCCGCTGCGGGCTGGCCCATGGAGAATGCCGGGGCGAGCGGCACGTTCCATGACTTCCGCAGCGGCAATGAAAGCGCTACGTGTTCCCCATGGCCAAACCAAGAACACGCTACGTCTGCCAAACCTGCGGCTCCGTCTCGTCCCGCTGGCAGGGGCAATGCGCCGATTGCAGCGAGTGGAACACGCTGGTCGAAGATGCCGGCGCGGTGGTGACGCCGTTCGCGGCGCGGCACAATCTGCGCGGCGGCGGACGCGCCTTCGAGCTGGTCGGGCTCGACAAGGACGTGCCGCTGCCCGAGCGGATGGCGACCGGCATCGCCGAGCTCGACCGGGCGATGGGCGGCGGCATCGTCGCCGGCTCGGCCATCCTGATCGGCGGCGACCCCGGCATCGGCAAATCGACCCTGTTGCTCCAGGCGGCGGCGAAGATCGCCGGGCGCGGGCTTCCGGTCGCCTATATTTCGGGCGAGGAAGCGACCGACCAGGTGCGGTTGCGCGCCCGGCGGCTGGGGCTCGGCGCCGCGCCGGTGCGGCTCGCCGCGGCGACCTCGGTGCGCGACATATTGACCACTTTGGGAGAAGGGCCGCCGCCGGCCTTGCTCGTCATCGATTCGATCCAGACCATGCATTCCGACCTGATCGAGGGCGCGCCGGGGACGGTGAGCCAGGTCCGCGCCTCGGCCGGCGAGCTGATCCGCTACGCCAAGGAGAGCGGCTGCGCACTGGTGCTGGTCGGCCACGTCACCAAGGACGGCGCGATCGCGGGGCCTCGCGTGCTCGAGCATATGGTGGACACCGTTCTCGCCTTCGAAGGCGAGCGAAGCCATCAATACCGGATCCTCCGGGCGACCAAGAACCGCTTCGGCGGCACCGACGAGATCGGGGTCTTCGCCATGGCCGAAGGCGGGCTCGAGGAGGTCGGCAATCCGAGCGCGCTCTTCCTCACCCATCGCGGCGAGGCCGTCTCCGGCGCGGTCGTCTTCCCGGCGCTCGAAGGCACCCGGCCGGTGCTGGTCGAGATCCAGGCATTGACGGTGCGGCTGGCGAGTGGCGCGACGCCCAGGCGTGCGGTGGTCGGCTGGGATGCGGGACGGCTGGCGA